>JBBIRY010000021.1:0-13617 GCA_037441605.1 Actinomycetota bacterium
GTTCGTTGATGATGACTCCGGCTCCAAACGGTACCTTTTTGGCCGTGGTCACCATATCTTCGAGTCTATCTATTAATGTAGAAATATCCATTAAAACCTCCCTTTAGCTGGAAAAAACCCTTCTTAGGCCCGATTTGACTTCTTCGGTTACAAGGCCATCCACGCAGCCTGAGAACTTGGCTATCTCCTTGACGGCGCTTGAACTTAAGTAGGCGAATTTTGGGCTTGCCATCATGAAGATCGTCTCTATGCCCGGTTCGAGCTTCAAATTGAGTTGTGCCATCTGAAACTCGTGCTCAAAATCTGAAACTGCCCTAAGACCCTTAATGATGGCACTGGCCTCGTGTTTCTTTGCAAAATCTACCAATAAAGAATTGAACGACTCGACTTTTACGTTCTTCAAGTTAGTGTCGTTCTCAATTGCGTTTCTTATAAAAGATACTCTCTCATCCAAAGTGAAGAGAGGATCGTTCTTAGCATTTCTGTAAACTCCGACTACAACTTGATCGAATAGTTTTGCCGATCTTGTGATTATGTCTAAATGTCCGCTCGTCACAGGATCAAAACTGCCAGGACAGACGGCTATCTTCATGCTCATCCCTTCTGCCGATCTTTTAACGGCTTATAGAGACTCAAGGCCTGGTCCCCATATTTTTTGATCGAGACCCTTTGGAAGCCTAAACTTAAAAAGTCGGGCTCAATCCTTGACGAGTGTTCCAAGATTATCAAAGAATCATCGAGCAAAAGCTGCTCGTTGAGAAAACCTATAAATATGGAGTTTAGCACATCGAGGTCAATTTTATAAGGAGGGTCTAAAAAAATCAATTCGAATCTACTCCCTTTTAAGAGGCCTTTTTGGAAGGAAGATAGAACTTCGGTTGCGATGACCGATGCGCGGTCTGAAAAACCCGCCGCCTCAAGGTTTCTTTTTATCAGCATTACCGCAGAAGGATCGCTCTCGATAAATGTAGCACTACGTGCTCCGCGGCTCAATGCTTCGATGCCGACAGCGCCCGACCCGGCGAAGAGATCCAAGAAGTTCGATCCCATTACTTTAGCCGAAATTATATTGAAAAGCGCCTCTTTAACCATATCGGAGGTCGGACGAACTCCCCTCCCCTTTGGCGATATCAGTCTTCTGCCCTTTGCCGATCCTGTAATTATTCTCATCTTTGCTTTACCCCGTTAGATTAAGGAAGAGGCCGGATTGATATTTATGCGTTAAGACTTCAAGGAGAGCTAGGTTCTTTGGCGAAATTAAGGTAGAGTCATCCTTTAGGATTGATTCAGCCTCCGCCCTCGCCTTCTTTAAGAGTTCAAAGTCTTGAGGTAGACGTATGAGTTTTAAGTCGGATCTACCAGATTGGCGATGACCGAAAATCTCTCCCTGCCCTCTTATAATGAGATCCTGCTCGGCCAAGGAAAAGCCGTCGCTTATATCGCGGATCGCCCTCATCCTGGCCTTTGCTTCATCCGTGTCGAGCTTTGAGAAAAGAATGCAATAAGATTTTTCGCTCCCCCGTCCGATTCTGCCCCTGAGCTGGTGGAGCTGGGAGAGGCCAAAACGATCTGCGTCCTCTATTAGGATAATGGTGGCATTTGGGACGTCGATACCGACTTCGATGACGGTTGTTGAGATCAGGATGTCTATGTTTCCGTTTTGGAATTTCGTCATGATTGAGTCCTTCTCTTGGCTTTTCATCTTGCCATGGATTACGCCGACTCTAAATTCTGAAAAGATTTCATTTTCGAGCTTCTTTACCTCTTCCGTTACGGATTTTAAGGCAAGTTTATCCGATTCTTCAATGAGAGGGCAGATGACATAGGCTTGTCTTCCCTTCTTGACCTCCTGGGATATCTTTTCATAGGCCTTGAAACGCTGCCTTTCGCTGACGATATAAGTCTTAACGTGCGTTGCAAGATCGTTTCCTTTGGGCCTTTCTTTTATGGTACTTATATCGAGGTCGCCATAGAGGGTTAAAGAGAGGCTCCTTGGGATAGGGGTTGCGGTCATGATCAGCACATCGGGTTGATCGCCCTTCTCCTTTAAGGCAAGGCGCTGCTCAACTCCAAACCTGTGCTGCTCGTCGACGACGATTAAGCCGAGCTTTTTGAAGTCGACGCCCTCTTGAATCAAGGCATGAGTGCCAAAGACGATGTCCACCCGTCCTTCTTTTACGCCGGAAAGAAGGGCCTCTCTCTCCTTCTTGGGGGTGCTGCCGGTCAAAAGACCGGATGAAAAATTCATCGCCTCCAGAACAGGAGAAGCCTTTTTAAAATGCTGTTTGGCAAGGACTTCGGTCGGCGCCATCAACGCTCCTTGCCTCTTGCCCTTGACAGACATCGAAAGGGCCGCTAAGGCAACAATAGTTTTGCCCGATCCGACTTCGCCCTGAAGAAGACGGTTCATTGAAGTGGAATCTTCCATGTCTCTTCGTATCTCTGCTATTGCGCAAAGCTGATCAGAGGTCAGCTCAAAGGGAAGTTTGCTTGAAAACTCATTCAAAAACCCGCTTGGAACCCTATGGGCAACCCCTTGTGGGTCATCTTTAAGGTGACCCTTTTTGATGAGTAGGGCGAGCTGGAGAAGGAGCATCTCGTCGAAGAGAAGTCTCTTTTTGGCTTTCTGAAGAGTTGAGTTCTCTTTTGGAAAATGTATCTCTTTTAGGGCGAAGTCGATTCCTTTGAGATCGTATTGAGCCAGCAGATCGGCTGGAAGGTATTCGCTAAGCGGGTCGACCTGGTTGAAAAAGTTCCTTATCAGCCTCCTCATCCTAGAAGAAGAGATCTCGGCTGTGGCTGGGTGAACCGGTACGATCGAGGCGGTATTGGTGCCTCCCCTCTCCATGAATTCGTCCTCTATTTGGTCATAGAAGGGATTTTGCATCTGAAGGAGGCCATATTTCTTCTCAACGCGGCCGCTTAAGGCGACCCAAGTTTCGACCTTAAGTTTTTGAGCTATGTAATCTTGATTGAACCAGACAGCGAATATATACCCCGTCTCATCGAAGATGCCGATCTTCAAGAGCTTGAGCCCCGGACGCACGCTGGACTTCTTGATCTCCTTTACGCGTCCGATCACGGTCGTCTCTTCGCCGACTTTGACTTGATTTATCTTGGTTATCTTGCTGAAATCGAGATAGCGGAAGGGATAATGGTGCAAGAGATCGTATCCTGATAATATCCCGAGCTTGGCCAAGTTCTGGGCCGCCATCGGTCCGATCCCTTTGAAATTACCAAGCGGCTCAAAGAGGCGAGCTCTATTAGAAGGAGATTTAATTGCAACTCCACCTTTGTTTGGGGTTAAAGCTAATTTGACGCCAAAAAGATTCTTTTACGGTTCTTGATAGAAGAAGATAGCCACAGCTCCGGGGCCGATATAGGCTCCTATGACCGGACCCACTTTGCCCTCGATGAGACGGGTCGGCTTGAACCCCTCGGCCTCAATCAAGCCTTTAAGATAAGCTAAGTTCTCTTCACCATCCGCATCTGCAAGAATCAAATAATAGGGCTTTTTGGGGTCTACTCGCCTCTTAAGTTCAGCCACCATTTCAGCTGAGGCCTTCTTTGAGCCTTTGATCTTCTTAAATGGGGTCACCACCCCGTCATCCAGCGTCAAAATGGGCTTCATATTCAAAAGGCTGCCCACAAGGGCGCTGGCCTTTCCGATTCTCCCTCCAAGATGGAGATATTTCAATGTATCGACCATGAAGAGGATGAGCACATCGAAGATTGCCCTTTCGACAATCGCAGATATCTCATCGAGACTCTTGCCGTCGTCTCTCGCCCTTACCGCAAGATCGACCAAGAGCCCTGTCCCAAGTGAGCCTTGGCGGCCATCTATCACCTTGACGGGAACCTCAACTTCGGATGCGGCTATCTGGGCGGATTGGATGGTTCCGCTGAGCGCTCCGGAAATATGGATCGAAATTATCGCCGAATACTCGCGGGATAGCTCTTCATAGACGTTTTTAAATTCGGCCACCGTCGGCTGTGATGTCTTGGGGATGATCTCGGTCGATTTGAGTTTCTCGTAAAAGACTTCGGGTGTTATATCTACCCAATCCTTATAAGCATCCCTTTCAAAGCGCACTATAAGAGGGACCATGACCACATTGTGCTCGCGGTAGTATTCGCCCGGTAGATCGGCCGTGCTGTCGGTAACGATCGCTATCTTATCCATTAATCCTCCTTTGAGACTACTCTACTCCAACTATTAGGTGGTAGAGGGGCTGTTCTCCATTAAGGGACTCCAAGTCGAGGCTTGGGTGGCTTTTACTTAAATTCTTTGTCAAGGACTCCTTCTCCTTCTCTTTGACATCGCTCCCAAAGATTAAGGTTAAGGATTCGCTCTCCTCGTCGATCATCAAATCTATCATCTCTTTTGCCGCGGCTAAGAAACCTTTTTTGACCGTGGCCGCTTCCTGATTTATCAACCCCAAGAACTCGCCCTTCTTGACTCTTCCGGCCGGGGTGGCGGCATCCCTAACCGCCTTGGTGAGCTCGCCCGTCTTAACTTGGGCTTTTGCGTTAGCCATCCCTGAAAGATTTTCTTGAAGACTTGCGCTCGGGTTGAAAGCCATCAAGGCTGAGAATGATTCCGGTGCTGAGCGGGTAGGGACTACGCCTACCTCTTTTCGGGTTAAGGCTGCAGCGTTCTCGGCCGCAAGGATAATGTTTTTGTTGCCGGGCAAAACTATGATCTTTTGATGGCTTAGATCCTCTATTGTGCTTACGATCTCCTTTACGCTGACATTCATGCTTTGGCCGCCGGTTATAACCTTGCTAGCCCCAAGGCTGGTCAGAATCTTTTTTATCCCATTTCCGGCCGCAACGGCAACGATACCGATATCTCCCTCAGTTGGAGCCCTTTGGGCCAGAGCCTCATCGATCTCGTCGGCCATGTTGTTTATTTTCACCTCGACGATCGTCCCGGCATCGGTTGCTATGTTTAAGACGTCTCCCGGACGGTCGGTGTGAATATGGATGTGGGCCACCTCTTCCTTGCCGACCACGAGCATTGAGTCGCCCAAGTGATTCAATCTGTCTTCGAGATTCTTCAAATCGATCGATTCGCCGGTCAGGGTGAGCTCGGTGCAGTAAGTGAAGGTAAGAGCGGTCTCTTTATCTATTCCTATAGGTTTAGCCCGGCCCGTAAGTCTTTCATCCTCCTTCTCTCCCTTTATGAGGGAGAGGACGGCGCTAGCCATGACGACCAGACCCCAGCCGCCGGCATCAACGACACCGGCCTCTTTTAGAAGCGGTAAGAGCTCAGGTCCCTTCTCGACAGAACTCCGGCCGGCGCTGACCACGGCGTCAAAAAAAGGTATTAAATCTTTGCTTTTGGCTTTCTTTGATGCGGCCGCCATATCTTTAATGACCGTCAAGATCGTCCCTTCGGTCGGTTTCCTTATCGCCTTATAGGCGGTGGCTGAAGCATTTAAAAGAGCTTTAGAGAGAAGGGCGGTATCAACGCGATCGGAGGTGAGGAGGGTTTCACAGAATCCCTTAATTACCTGGGAGAGGATGACGCCCGAATTTCCCCGGCCGCCCATGAGCGAGGAATCTATCGTGAGCTTCAAAGCGGTTTTTCTATCATATGGGTCCAGCCCGAAGAGGGCATCGTATACGGATTCGACGGTGTGAAGCATATTGCTTCCGGTATCGCCGTCGGGAACCGGGTAGACATTCAAAAGGTTTATCTCGGCCTCATGTCGCCTAAGTGAGTTTAGAGCTGCTTCCACAGCCTCCAGTAGAGCCCTGTCGCCAAGATCTATCTCTTTTGACAAATCAGCCTCCCTTGATCGACCTCAAGTGCACATCGATCGTGTTTGCTTCAACGTTTAGGTAGTGGTGGACCTCATAGGCGACGCGGTCTTTGAGGCTATCTATCGCTTGAGCCGGGTTTACCCCTTCTTTTAGATCAAGATCTATTGCAATCTTAACCGAAGAGCCCTCAGCAATTACTTTAATGCCTCTTTTAATCGATTGGTTCAGGCGGGTAGATAGCAACGCTTTAAAGTTCTCTTTAAATGAGCCGTCCAAGGCGCCATATGTCGTTGAGATTATGATATCTACCAGGTCAATCACGGCATCGTTGGATATCTCTATTCTTCCCAAAGTCTGATTCTCTTCGCTCAAGACTTCCTCACATTCTGCCTGTTTGAATGGAAAAATTATAACATACGGGCCTCATTTCCTCGCCTCCTTGCATCAACCGTTCTTAAATGATAATATCCTAACGTTAAAAAAATGATGGAGGGTTTTGATGAAGGGTAAGTGCGAGATCTGCGGCAAGGGTCCGCTTTTTGGAAAAAATGTAAGCCACTCACACAAAAAGACGCTAAAAATCCAAAGGGCAAATGTTCAGTCGATTAATATTGTTGCGGACAAAACAACCAGAAAGGCAAGCGTCTGCACCAAGTGCATTAAGGCAAATAAGGTGGTCAAAGCTTAAGGTTGACCCAATAAAAAAGCCGGGCCCCCGCCCGGTTTTTTTATTTCCCCCAAAACTTATCCGGCAGAGTCTGCTTCCTTCCTTTGCCGATTAAAGTGGCCCTCTCCAATTTAGCTTCGACGAACTTCTTCGCCCACTCTGCAGCTTCAATCATATCTGCGCCTTTGATGAGGTTTGAAGCAAGCGAGGTTGCGTGCATACAGCCCGTGCCGCGGACCTCTTCCCCCCCATCTATTCTTGGGCCAAAAAACCGTTCATTCTTCTTCCCGAAGAGTCTGTCGACCGTCTCCTGACCGTGAAAGTGGCCCCCTTTTATGAGCGTCCATTTAGGACCAAGGTTGAGCAGAGCCTTGGCCGCCTTTTCGATATCGGCCTCTGACTTAATTGAGGTCTTCAGTATCATCTCGACCTCTTTAATGTTTGGGGTGATGACCGTCGCTAAAGGGAATAGAGAGTCAATGATAGCGCTTAAAATCTTTTCATCGACAAAACTCTTCCCGCTCGAAGAGGCTAAGACCGGATCTAAGACAAAAGGCAGCTCTTTGAGTCCGCTCAACCGCTTGGCAAGCGTTTCTACCGCTTGGGTTGAAAGCAAGGCTCCGCACTTGACGCTCGAAATATTTCCTTCGGCTAAAGCCGCATCGAGTTGGTCTTCGATGGCACTCTCGGTCAACGGCCAGGTGGATAGAACCTCAATGCTATTTTGGGCTATTACGGCAGTGATCGCCGTATAGGGGAAGACCCCGTGCTCTAGAGCAACGAGCGAGTCTAGAATTATCCCAGCCCCCATACTGGGGTCGGTCGCGCCGACGATCAAAATCTTATCCATCATCTCTCTCCCCTTTAAAGTGCTGGTAGCCAAGGGGGGGCAAAGGCCTCCTATCTCCGCTATCCAGAATCAGGCTTACCCCTTGAGCTTTGGGAAGAATCTTTCCAACCGCGTTGAGCTCGGTACCGGTCGTATTCATTAAGCGATCCTTTAAAAGCTCAAACTTTTCGGTCGGAGCGGTAAGGATGAGCTCATAATCCTCTCCGCCCGAGAGGATGAGGTCAAGAAGGTTTTTGCCTTGGCTTAAGGCAAACTCCTCCAAAAGCTTGGTTCTGGGAATCATCTCAAAGAGGATTTCGGCTCCGACACAGCTCATCTTTGCGATATGGTTTATCTCGCTTGCCAAACCGTCGCTAATGTCGGCAAGAGCGTTGATCCCAATTCCAGCTAACTCGCGGGCCTCCTTAATCCTTGGGATGGGCAAGAGATGGCGCTCTATGAGCTCTTTTGGGGAGGATAAACCCTTTTTAAGAGCCATAAGCCCCCCGCTCGAATTTCCAAGGCTCCCGGTAACCATGATGAGATCTCCAACTTTCGCCCCGGAGCGGGTTGCAAGAAGTTTCGGCTCAACCTCTCCGATCAAAGTGATGGTAATCGAAAGGAGATTTGGAGAGGTTACCGTGTCTCCACCGATTATGCCGGCTCCAAAAGCGGTAGCCTCATCGATAAAGCCGTCATAGAGGCGATCGAAAAAATCGACTTCAAGATCGCCCCTGACTCCAAGGGAGATAAGAAGGTGCTTCGGCTCAGCCGCCACGGCCGCCATATCGCTCAAATTGACCGCAATTGATTTTCTGCCGAGTTCATAGGGGGACGTAAAGGATAGATCGAAGTGGACATTTTCGATTAGGGTATCGACCGTTGCGGCCATGAACTTTCCGTTGGATCCCTTAAATATAGCCGCATCGTCGCCAACCGAGACTACGACATCGGAAGATGGAGCAGGAAGTCTCCCCTTAATCCTCTCGATAAACCCAAGTTCGCCTAAGTCTTTCATCCTCATGATGAGGCACTTCCTTATTTCAGATAACCCTCGACCAGCTTTATCGCGCAGAAATCCCCGCACATGGTGCAGGTATCGGTTTGAGACGGATTGCGTTCGCTATAGAACTCGGCCGTCTTCTTGGGGTTGATCGAGATGTCGATCTCAGAGCGCCAGTCGAGCGCCTTTCTGGCCTCAGCCATCCTCTTGTCCCACTCCTTTGCGCCGGGTATCCCCTTTGCGACGTCTGCAGCGTGAGCCGCTATCCTCGAGACGATCGTGCCCTCTTTTACGTCATCTACGGTGGGAAGACCGAGATGCTCGCGGGGAGTTACGTAACAGAGGTAATCCGCGCCCAGGAAAGCGGCGTAGGCGCCTCCGATGGCCGAAGTGATGTGATCATAGCCCGGCGCGACATCTGTCACCAGGGGTCCCAAGACATAGAAGGGAGCCCCTTTGCAGATCTCCTTTTCGAGCTTTATGTTCACGGCTATCTGATCCAAGGGAACGTGACCGGGACCCTCGACCATCACTTGAACCTCAGCTTCACGCGCCCTGTCCACCAGCTCTCCTAGGGTCAGAAGCTCCTGAATCTGGGCCCGGTCCGTAGCATCGGCTATGCAGCCCGGTCTCATGCCGTCGCCCAAGCTTAAAGTTATATCATGCTCTTTGGCGATCTTTAGGACCTCGTCAAACTCCTCGTAGAAGGGGTTTTCTCTATCGTTATGGAGCATCCAGCCGATCATAAAGACACCGCCCCGGCTGACCACATTCATCAGCCGCGTGTCTTCATTTAAGCTATCGACCGCTTTGCGGGTCAAACCCGCGTGTATCGTCATGAAGTCGACCCCATCCTTGGCTTGCTCAACGAGCACATCAAACATGTGGTCTTTGGTCATGGCAACGACGGTGCCTGACTTATTCATCGCATCTATGGCCGTCTGATATATCGGAACGGTCCCGACCGGGATGGTTGACCTCTTCAAGATCTCCCTTCTAATCAGGTTGATGTCTCCGCCGGTGCTAAGATCCATGACCGTATCCGACTTGGCTTCTATGACAGCTTCCAGCTTTTTAAGCTCTTCATCCAATGAGGGATACCCCTTGGAGGTACCGATATTGGCATTCACCTTGGTCCTTAAACCTTCGCCGATGCCGATCGGCTTGAGGTGGGTGCGTCCTTTGTTCCTTGGGATCACCACCCGGCCCAAGGCGATGAGTTCGAGGAGACGGCCTAAGTCGACCGATTCGCTCAATGCGACCTCTTTAACCTCACCTGGAACCTTTCCCGCTTTTACCTCTGAGACTATCGTCAATTCCGTTCAACTCCCAGCTTCTTGAGTGCGATCTCGGCCGCCTTTTCACCGGAGAGCATCATCCCGCCGAAGATCGGCCCCATCCGGTGGCCGCCCGCAACAGCATTAGCCGCCATGCCTGAGACTATGAGTCCAGGATATACCTCTTTGGTCGTATCTAAAAGTATCCTTTCGCCGACATCGGCCCACATCGGTTTTTCGCCGACCACTTTGAGCTTATCTTTCGAGATCTTCCTTTCGACGATTCGGCAAACCTCGGCATCGTGTCCGGTTCCGTCGATAACCACTTTGGCGGCTATGGCCATCGGATCGACGTGCAGGTTGGCCATGCCGACCGCAGTCCAATTCAAGACCAGGCCGACCACCTCATCCTCTTCCCTTATCATCACGTCCTCGACGCTTATGAGGTTGAATATCCTGACCCCAGCGTCGCAAGCGGCACCGATCATCTTTCCGACCGTTTCGATGGCATCGGCGATGTAGTAGCCCTCGCCCCGCTCAACGTATTTGATTTCGAAATCATCCAAAATCCGCCTGGCCTCCTCTTGGACGACAATCCTGGGAAACATCATGCCGCCGCCCCAGATTCCGCCGCCAAGCGATAGCTTTTTTTCGAAGATGACCGTTTTAACCCCCCTATCGGCAAGGCGAGTAGCCGCAACCAAATTGGCCGGCCCTCCCCCCACAAGGGCCACGTCCACCTCGGTCGAGTCGATGAAAACTTGCGTAAACTCCTCTAGTATCGCCTTGGTTATGTGCACTTCGTTAAGACTCATTATTTTTATCCTCCTTGAACTCTTTTATCAATTTAGCGATTCTGGCAACGGCCATGTCAACATCGGGTGCTTCTGAAATGGCGGAGATCACCGCGACCCCGTCCGCCCCCGAGAGAAGAACCTCTTTGAGATTGCTCTCGTTTATTCCCCCGATAGCTATGATCGGCACCCCTACCCTCTTCTTGATCTCAAAGAGGCCGGATGGCCCTATCGGCGCAACCTTACACCTCTTGGTACCCGTCTGATAGATCGGTCCGACGCCGAGATAATCCGCTCCCGCATCCCAGGCAACGAGGGCGGACCGTACGTCCGTGCAGGAAGCGCCGATTATCTTCTTCTCCCCCAGAAGGGTTCTGGCCTCCTTGACGGATATATCCTCATCTCCTACGTGAACGCCGGCGGCGTCTATTTCAAGTGCGATCTGGACGTGATCGTTGATTATCAGGGGAACATCAAACCGGGCAGTGAGCTCTTTTAGCTCTCTTGCGGTCTTTAAGAGGACTTCACTTGAGGCCTCTTTCTCCCTGAGTTGGATGACGGTCGCCCCTCCCTTTAATGCGGAATGAGCGAGCTCAACCTGGCTCAATCTTGACGAGCTGATATTCTGCGTGATTACGTAAAATGACAAGTCCATCTCAAATTAAAAAATCCGCAAAATACCTGCGGATTATCTCACTTAATACCTCCTCCCTACGCTGGTATTATCCAGACAGGTTCAATGGGTCATCCCGCAACTTAATGTGCGGGAACTCTCAGCCTTAAGCTCCCCTAAAGCGATTTTCAATTGTCTTAAATTATAGGCCCAAAAACAGACTTGGTCAATTTGGCGTAAGAGTCCGTTGCGTATCTGAACTTCTTCAGTTTTTAGCCAAGCGGGCGTAAAAATGGATAGGGGTTTACAGCTTTACCCCCCTTAGGGTGAATCTCGAAGTGTAGGTGAGGGGTACCACCCTTGGCATTTCCGGTACTCCCGAGGGTACCGATAACTTGACCGACCGAGACGCGTCCCGATGTTACAACGTACGCATCCAAGTGCATATAATAAAAGAGGTCGCCGTTGTCGCTGGTAAGATATATCGTCTTGCCGCCATTTCGACTGCTTGTCGCCCGGACGGTTCCGCTCGCCACCGCATAAAGAGGTTGGCCGCGCGGGGCAAAGATATCGGTACCCTGATGACGATGACCTCGCCTGGGGGCGCCCCAGGTATCACGATAAGAGTACATCCTAGCCACCGGAAAACAGCCCATTTTGACACCCTTTAAGACCTTCTCGCTTATCGTCGGCTTGGGGGTTTTGAAGATCTTTTTGGATAAGTTGAATTTTGCCGCGAGCTCATCCCGCTTTTTCTTGAGCTTGAGCAGCAAGGCCTTTTCTTTGGCTTTTTTCGCGCTGAGCTCGTCCTTTTTCATTTTAAGTTCGCGGCGCAGAGCCCGTGATTCGGTGATCATTTTGGCATCTTTGGCGCTGATGCGCTCCAAAATATACGAGCGGGAGATGAAGTCGTTGAAATCGGCCGACTCTAAGACGATATCGAAGTAGGTGAGGTCTCCCTGTTTGTACATGGCGATCAAACGAAGAGAGAGCTCTTTGTCGCGCTTTGAAAGGTCGGCTTCGATCGTCTTGAGGCGTTTGGAGATTGACGCTTCGGCTATGGCCGTCTCCTCATACTCGTCATAGGCCTTATCGAACTCGGCAACTATTTTATTCAGTTCAGCCTGAAGAGAGGATGCGCTCTTGCTGCGAGTGGCTGCGGGCTCGGCAAATACCAAGCTTGATTGAACTAGAATGAGGATTGCAATGGAAATGGTCAAAAAGTTTGTTCTATGAGAGTGTATTTTTTAGCTCCTAAATTTCGCCATCTTAAAAGATATTAATATAGAAAGGCTGCCTTGGCAACTTCGGCCCACTGGTAGAAAATTTGAAAAGCGTTGATGAACTTGTGATATAATTCACCCGTCATTTTGAAATTCGGAGGGAATCGTGAGCGGAGCTACAATCATGAATCTTTTCGGCGGACTTGGTCTCTTCATCTACGGAATGCAAGTGATGGGAGACGGCCTGCAAAAGATCGCCGGCGATAGAATGAGGAAAGTCCTGGAAATACTGACTAAAACGACCTGGAAGGGCGCGATGGTAGGCGCCGCCGTGACGGCGATCATCCAGAGCAGCAGCGCCACCATGGGCCTTGTGATAGCCTCGGCCGCAGCCGGAATCTTAAATATCAATTCGGCCATCCCTATCGTTCTTGGAGCCGAGATCGGAACCTGCATCACGGCCATAATCGCAAGCGTTGGAACCTCGCTTGCGGCAAGGAGAGCGGCTGTCGCACACCTTCTCTTCAACGTTTTTGGAGCCCTTCTTTTCTTATCCATACTTCCTTACTTCATTAAATTTGCGGTATTAACCTCAGATAATATAGCCCGTCAGATAGCAAACGCCCAAACCGGACTCAATATAATCTGCACCTTGGTAGCTCTACCGCTGGTGGGATCGTTTACAAAAATGGTGACCGTTCTGGTTCCCGGCGAGGATATCGTCGTCGAGAAGGGCCCGATCTATCTAGATCAACATTTGATGTCGACCCCTTCGGTGGCCTTAGGGCAGGCCTCAAAGGAGATTGCCCGGATGGAAAGACTCTGCATCGAGATGATAGATTTTGCAACCGAATCCTTATTTGACCCATCCAAAAAAGCAAGAAGGCTCGTTGAGCAGAGGGAGGCGGCCATAGATAATCTGGCCGGCGAAATAACCAAATACTTGGCCAAGATCTCCCAGAGTTCGATGAGTCCCGAGCAATCCAGGCGCCTTACGATCCTGATGCACGTCGTAAATGATATGGAGCGAGCCGGTGACCACGCAGAGGATATTATGCAGCTTGCCGAAGAGAAGAATGCGGAGCGGATTCCGTTTTCAAAAGCTGCAAACGAAGAGATCAAGCAGGTCTATTCCGACGTAAAAACGATGTTTGAAAACGTTTTAAGTGCCTTTGAGACCGATGACGCCAAAAAGGCCAAAGAGTACCAGGAGATTGAGGATAGGATAGACGAGATAGCAAGGAACGCCCGCTTAGGCCATAGCGAACGTTTAAAGGAAGGGGTCTGCCTCTCTCAGGCCGGCGTCCTCTTTTTGGATCTCGTAAACCACTATGAGCGCATCGGTGATCTGGTAAATAGTTTAGGATACGCAACTCGCGGCGAGATAACCAAACTCTAGCCGGCCTTAAGGATTAAAAATAGATTTCCCTTTTTAAGATGCC
>JBBIRY010000022.1:0-13063 GCA_037441605.1 Actinomycetota bacterium
CAGGGTGATGGTTTGCAACAAGATATCGCGGAGGTCTGGGAAGAGGCCACAAAAAAAATAAAAGAAGGCATAAACGCCCCGATCTCTAAGGCTTGGTTCGACAACACCTTGGCGGTCGATATGGGCGACGGCTCGGTTTTGATCTCGGCCCCCAATAATTTTATCAAGGAGTGGCTTGAGACGAGACACGCCGAATCGATTAAAGAGACGCTCTCCTCTATGCTCAAGGACGAGGTTTCAATAAGCTTTGTCTCAAGGGAGCCCGAGGACGGAAAGGCCGTCTTAAAAAAGAACTTGATCGTTGAGGCGGCCGAGACTAAGCGGGCCGATCTCCTTTTAAACCCAAAATACACTTTTGATGCCTTCGTTATTGGAAGCAGCAACCGTTTTGCCCACGCCGCCGCCCTTGCTGTGGCTGAGGCTCCTTTTAAATCATATAATCCTTTATTTATCTACGGCGGCGTTGGCCTTGGAAAAACCCACCTTCTTCAGGCGATCGGAAATTATATCTCACAACAGAATCCCGACTTAAAACTAAGATATGTTTCAACCGAGAAGTTCACCAATGACTTCATTAATTCGATCGGGGACAAGGGAAAGATAAGCGGCTTTCATAAGAAATATCGAAAAGTTGACATCCTAATGATCGACGACATTCAATTCATCGCCGGCAAGGAGGCGACTCAGGAGGAGTTCTTCCACACCTTCAACAATCTTTATGAGGCCAATAAACAGATCATTATCACTAGCGATCGCCCCCCAAAGGATATTTCCACCCTTGAAGACCGTCTCCGCTCCAGGTTTGAGTGCGGCTTAATAACCGACATCCAACCCCCTGATTTAGAGACCAAGATAGCGATATTAAAGAGGAAATTAAACAGTAATGACGTCGTCTCTTTTGAGGTTTTAGAATTTATCGCCTCAAGGATTCACTCAAACATTAGAGAGTTAGAAGGGGCTTTAACTAGGGTTTTAGCCTTCGCATCCTTCACAAAAAGCGAGCTTGATATCAAGCTCGCCGAAGACGTTTTAAGAAATATCTTCTCAACTAAGGAGAGTAGGCCGATTTCAATTCAGACCATCCAGAATGAGGTTTGTAGATTTTTCGGTATCACTAAGGCCGAATTGGTTGGAAGTAAGCGGAGTCAGCCCATCGTTTATCCAAGACAAATAGCCATGTATCTTTCGAGGGAGTTGACCGATATGTCTCTTCCAAAAATAGGAGAGGAGTTTGGTGGAAGAGACCATACTACCGTGATGCACGCAAATATAAAGATAGAAAAACTTATAACTGAGAAGCGGGAGGTATATAATCAGATTCAAGAGTTGACCAATAAGATTAAACAGAGGACATAAGAGGGATAGTTTGTTTATCTATTGTGTATTTCTGGATCAACTCCGGTAATTTTGAAAAAACTAATAACTCCGGCTTATTCTTCAACAGTTTATTAAGGGTTTATATACATTTAATAGTGGAGATGAAGACGTAAATTAACAAATCAACAACCTCTAATATTATTACGATTTTTATTAATTAATCATCAATTATTAATAAGAGGTGTTTAAATGTTTATTAAGTGTGAGCAAAAAGAGCTTCAAGAAGAGTTGCAAATCGTACAGAAAGCCGTTTCCTTAAGGAGCACTCTCCCAATCTTAAGTGGAATCCTCTTTTCCGCCTACAAAGAAGAGCTTTCTTTGTCATCTACAAACCTAGAACTCTCCATCCACACCAGCCTACCCGTTGATGTTCAAATAGAGGGATCGGTTGTGGTTCAAGCCCGATTAATTGGAGAGATAGTTAAGAATCTTTCACAATCTAAAATAGAGATGTCTTTAGATGACGCGACAAATCAACTTAAACTTACCAACTCCAAATCGATCTTTAATATTAAAACCCTATCACCGGAAGACTTCCCAAAGTTTCCAAGGATAGATCTAAATAATATAATTAAAATAAAGGCGCAAGATCTTTCTAATACAATAAAGCAAGTAATAAAAGCCGCCTCCCTTGATGAAACTCGACCCATTTTAACCGGCGCCTTATTCTTAATCGAGGGAGACATCATGAAGATGGTCGCAACCGATAGTTATCGCTTGGCCATTAAAGAGGTGTTAATAGAGAATAGAGATATGGTCAACATTAAAGCTATCATCCCATCTAGAACACTGCTTGAGATTCTAAAGATCACCTCGGATATAAAAGAGGATGTGGAAATAGGAGAGATGGGAAACCAACTAGCTTTTAAGATTTCAAAAACAACCGTTTTAACCAGGTTAATAGAGGGGCAATATCCAAATTATTCCCAAATACTTCCTGAAAACTACAATATGAAGCTTTTTATAGACAAAGAAAATCTTATCTCTGCCTCAAAAAGGATTTCACTCTTCACTCAGAATAACTCTCTTATAAAAATGAGCGCAAGAAAAGGGGTGCTCACTCTTAGCGCATCAGCCGTAGAGCTCGGCGAGGCATCCGAATCTATAGATTATCAAGGAGAAGACGTAGACATCACAATCGCCTTTAACAGCCAATATTTAATAGATGGAATAAGCAGCCTTCAAGGAGAGACGGTCTCCTTTGATATGATCGACAATATGAAACCGACCTTGATCGGCTCAGAGAAGGACAATAATTTTAAATATTTACTAATGCCGGTGAGAACCACCTAATTTAAAGAGACCTTATAAGCGGGCGGGAGAATTGCACCTTCAAAGGCTGGAACTTAAGAATTTTAGAAATTATAAAGAAGAGGTATTTGGGTTCGCCCCCAAAATCAATTTAATAATCGGCGACAACGGCTCGGGTAAAAGCAATCTTTTGGAAGCCGTCTTCATCTTGATGAAGGGAAGATCCTTTAGAAGCGGCCCCGAGGAGTCATTGGTTAGGATCGGGGAAGACTCCTCGGTTTTAAGGGGCATCTTTAACAGCGAAGAGAGGGAGAAGAAGATCGAGGTTGGCTTAGGAAGGGAGGCCGGAAAAGAGATCCGCATCAACGGTCAGAGGATCGTAAAGCTAAAGGAGATTAAAACCGCTTTTGGTGTTGTCGTTTTTTGTCCAGAAGATTTAAGGCTCGTCAAAGGAGGCCCCGAAGAGAAGAGGGGCTTTTTAGATGAGGTCGGGGGCGACATAAGCGCCAAATACGAATACGCAAGGATAAATTTTTTACGCACCTTAAAACAACGAAACAATCTCTTAAAACAGATAAAGTTCTTTCAAACCGGCCAAAGCAGCCTCGACGTCTGGAGCGAAAGGTTTGTCTCTTCAGGCCTAAGGCTCATAGATGAGAGAAGAAAGATTATAAGCGTCTTAAGCGACACCTCTCAAAGGATGTTTGAGCAGATCTTTGGGGATGGGCGCAAGCTTGGGCTCATCTATCAAAACGAGTCGTTCAATGGCGACGGGCCCGATGACAAGACTTTTTTGGAGACACTAAGGAAGCTGCGAGATCAAGAGATTGAGCGCGGGGTTAGCCTGATCGGGCCCCACAGAGACGACCTTATGCTCTTAATAGGAGGCAAAGACGCTCGGCTTTACGCTTCCCAAGGGGAGCAGCGCAGCATCAGCTTGACGTTGAGGCTCTCCCAATACGAGCTTTTAGCCAGAGATGATCTTAAGAGCTGCGTTCTACTTTTGGACGATGTTATGTCTGAATTAGACGAGACGAGAAGAAACAATCTATTTAAGCTGATTTCAGGGGCGAAGCAGGCCCTGATCACCGGAACGAACGCCCACTGTTTCAATGCCGCCCAACTTGAGGGCTCCCGAGTTTTAGAGATGACAAAGGACGAAAGGGAGGCGCGCGTCTGTTGAAAGAGATAAGGGGGGCGATGGAAGAGCTGATCTTCGATCTCAACATGGCCAAGCTTATGAGCGAGGCAAAACTTGCCAAAGACTGGACAAAGATCGCCGGAAGCCACATCGCAGAGAACAGCAAGCCCGTCTCGTTGATTAGGGGAACCTTAACCCTTGGCGTCTATAGCTCGACCTGGTCAAACCAGCTGAGCCTGATGCGGGCCGATCTCATAAAAGAGATAGGGCGCCACCTTCAAGAGGATATGGTTAAAGATATCAGGTTCAAATTGATTGAAAGGCCGCCAAAAGAGGAAGAGGCAAAGAAGGCGCAGAGGAGCCGTCCCAAGATCGATCCCAAAGGCAGGAGAGAGATTCTTCAGGCGCTCACAAAAAACATTAAAGACGAGGCTTTGGCCGAAGGCCTAAGGCGAGCCATCCTTGGAGAAGAACTAGATCAACCCGCCCAAGAGAGAGAGGAATGATTTTGAGCACGACCGAGTATAACGCAAAAAACATAACGGTCTTAGAAGGTCTGGAGGCGGTAAGAAAGCGTCCCGCTATGTACATCGGAAGCACCGGTCCTAAAGGTCTCCACCATCTTGTCTACGAGGTCGTAGATAATAGCATAGACGAAGCCCTGGCCGGCTTCTGCTCCGCAATCGAGGTCATCATCCATAAAGACAACGCGGTCACGGTCATTGATGACGGCCGGGGCATCCCGGTCGAGAACATGCCCGCTTACGGTCGCCCAGCCCTTGAGATCGTTCTGACCAGACTCCACGCCGGCGGAAAATTCGGCGGCGGCGGCTATCGGGTCTCGGGTGGTCTGCATGGCGTGGGCGTCTCCGTCGTCAACGCTCTTTCCGCCCGCCTGACGGCCGAGGTTAGCCGAGATGGCAAAATCTTTAGCCAAAGCTTTGAGCGGGGTATCCCCGTCGGCGACATGGAGGTCATAGGTAAAACCAAGAAGACGGGCGTCAAGGTAACTTTTCTGCCCGACAAAGAGATCTTCGACGATATAGAGTTCGATCTGGAGACGCTCTTGCAACGTTTCAAGGAGACCGCATTTTTAAATAGAGACCTAAAGATCGAGGTAATCGATGAGCGCCCAAGCGAGCCGCTCGAGGTGACATACCAATATCGGGGCGGAATAGTAGATTTCGTCCATCACCTCAATTCCAACAAAGAGGTCGTTCACAAGAAGCCCATCTACATAGAGGCCGAGGACGGCGGCAACTTCATGGAGATGGCGGCCCAGTATAACACCGGCTATTCGGAGGGCGTCTTCACTTTTGCCAACAACATCAACACCCACGAGGGCGGAACCCACCTAAGCGGCCTTCGGGCCGCTTTGACCCGGACCTTAAACGATTATGCCAGAAGCAAAGGGCTGCTCAAAGAGAAGGACGAGAACTTAACCGGCGAAGATATCCGAGAAGGGCTGACCCTGATCTTGAGCGTGAAGCTCTTTGAACCCCAGTTCGAGGGGCAGACCAAGACCAAGCTGGGAAACAGCGAGATGAGAGGATTTATAGACGGCGCCGTCTCGGCCGGGCTTTCTGAGTTTTTGGAAGAGAATCCCAAAGAGGCCAAAGCCATCATCTCCAAGGTCGTTTCGGCCTCACAGGCCCGCCAAGCGGCCAGGAAAGCGCGCGAGATCACGAGAAGGAAGGGGCTTTTAGAGAACACCTCTCTTCCGGGCAAGCTTGCCGATTGCTCCAGCAAGGATCCGGCTGCCTCAGAAATCTTCTTGGTCGAGGGGGACTCGGCTGGCGGCTCGGCCAAACAGGCCAGAAACCGCGAATTTCAAGCCATACTGCCGCTTAAGGGCAAAATCCTAAATGTGGAGAAATCGAGAATAAACAAGATCTTAGGCAGCGAAGAGATCAGGGTGATCATCTCGGCCTTGGGTGCGGGCATCGGCGAGGAGTTCGATCTGGAGGGGGCGAGATATCACAAGGTTATCATCATGACCGACGCTGATGTAGACGGCTCTCACATCCGGACCCTGATACTGACTTTCTTCTACCGCTACATGCAGCCGATGATCGAGGCCGGCTACGTCTATATCGCCCAGCCGCCCCTCTACAAGGCGAGCAAACAGAAGAGGGTCGCCTACGCTTATAGCGACAAGGAACTCGAAGAGGTCTTGGCCGAGATGGGCAAAGAGGGGGCTACCATCCAGCGCTACAAGGGCCTTGGCGAGATGAACCCCGACCAGCTCTGGGAGACGACGATGGACCCAGAAGAGAGGACTCTCCTCCAGGTCAGTCTGGATGATGCCGTGGCTGCCGACCAGATCTTTACTGTTCTCATGGGCGACGAGGTCGAACCGAGGAGAGCCTTCATAGAGAAACATGCAAAAAATGTCCGCTTCTTGGACATATAGGGAGAGAAAATGTCATCGCAACAGCAACTTTTTGGAAACAAGATAGAGCCCGTATATATCGAAGACGAGATGAAGCGGTCATACATAGATTATGCCATGAGTGTGATTGCCGGCCGAGCCCTGCCTGATGTGAGAGACGGCTTAAAACCGGTCCATCGCCGCATCCTCTACGGCATGTACGATCTGGGCATGGTTCCGGGCAAGCCCTACATGAAGTGCGCCCGCATAGTCGGCGAAGTTTTAGGTAAATATCACCCTCACGGCGACAGCGCCGTCTATGATGCTCTTGTCAGGATGGCCCAGGACTTCTCCTTAAGATATCAGCTCATCGACGGTCACGGCAACTTCGGTTCGGTTGACGGAGACAGCCCGGCCGCCATGCGTTATACCGAGGCCCGCCTCTCCAAGGTGGCCACGGAGATGCTCAAGGAGATAAATAAAGAGACGGTCGATTTTGCGCCAAACTTCGACGAGACCTTAAGCGAGCCGACCGTTCTTCCGGCCAGATTTCCCAACCTTCTCGTAAACGGTTCTTCCGGAATCGCGGTGGGCATGGCGACCAACATCCCTCCCCACAATATGGCCGAGGTCATAGATGCTGCGATCATGTTGATCGACAATCCCGATTCAAGCATCGACGAGCTTATGACCCAGATAAAGGGACCCGACTTTCCAACCGGCGGCCTCATCGTCGGAACAGGCGGCATTAAAGACGCCTACATGACCGGCCGGGGCAACGTGATCTTGAAATCGAAGACCCACATCGAAGAGACCAAATCGGGCAAGCATCGAATCATCGTGACCGAGATCCCCTTTCAGGTCAACAAGGCCCGCCTGACCGAAAAGATCGCCGAGCTTGCCAGAGAAAAGAAGGTAACCGAAATCAGCGACTTAAGAGATGAGTCGGATCGAAGCGGCATGCGCCTTGTCGTTGAGCTGAAAAGGGAGGCCGTTCCCAAGGTTGCCCTGAACAAGCTCTTCAAATATACCCAGCTCAAAACGACCTTCAACATCATCATGCTGGCCCTGGTCGACTCGGTGCCCAAGGTTTTGAACTTAGCCGAACTCTTAAAGCATTATTTGGACCACCAAAGAGAAGTCGTTGTAAGAAGGACCCGCTTCGATCTGGCCAAAGCCGAAGCCAGAGCCCACATCTTGGAAGGGCTCCTGGTCGCTCTGAGCAATTTGGATGAGATGATAAAACTGATAAAGTCCTCAAAGACGGTCGACGAGGCGAGAGCCAAGATCATGGAACGATTCTCTTTAAGCGAACTTCAGGCCCAAGCCATCTTGGATATGCGCCTTCAGAAACTGACCGGCCTAGAGAGAGAGAAGATCGAGACCGAGCACAAGGAACTCCTTCTTGCGATAGCCGAATACAAAGCGATCTTAGCCGATGAGAGCCGGGTATACGCCATAATCAAGCGCGAGCTTCTTGAAATCAAGATGAGCTATCGGGACGAAAGGTGCACCAAGATCGTTCCGGCCGAGGGGGATCTCGAAGTAGAGGACCTAATCGCCGAAGAACAGATGGTCGTCTCGATCACGAACTCGGGTTATGTCAAGCGCCTGCCGGTCGAAACCTACCGTCAGCAGCAACGCGGCGGCCGCGGCGTAATCGGAATGAACCTCAAAGACGGCGATGCTGTCGAGCACATGTTCGTCTCTTCAACCCATGACTACGTCCTCTTCTTCTCGAACGAGGGCAAGGTCTATCGGGTTAAGGTCCACGAACTCCCCTTGGGCAGCCGCATGGCCAAGGGCCAGGCCATTGTCAACATCTTGCCTTTCAGCTCCGAAGAGAAGATAGCCGCTGTAATTGCCGCCAAGGGCTTTGAGCAAAGCAAATATTTAGTTATGGCGACCAAGCATGGTCTGGTTAAAAAGACCGAACTCAAAGAGTACGACACGGCCAGGAAGGGTGGCATAATCGGCCTCACCTTAAAAGACAAGGACGAACTGATCGGGGTGAGGCTCGTCGATAAGGGCGACAAGATAATGCTCGTCTCCGAGCTTGGCCAGTCGATCTGCTTCGACGAAGGAGGCGCGCGCCCGATGGGCCGAGCCGCGGCCGGCGTTAAGGGGATAAGCCTTTATCCGGGCGACATGGTTTTGGCCATGGATGTGGTGAGAGACCTAGGAGAGTTATTTGTGGTGACCAAGGACGGCTACGGCAAGCGCACCCCGATCTCAAAATATCCTCTCCAGGCCCGGGGCGGCAAAGGCGTGCGCACCATCAAGAAGTTCGAGCGGGGGGAGAGGTTGGCCGGGGCCAAGGTGGTCAGCGGCGACCACGAACTCATGCTGGTCTCGGCGGAAGGCCTGGTGATAAGGACGGCCGCGGGCGGGATAAGCCAGATGGGCCGGAGCACCCGCGGGGTGAAAGTGATAAACTTAAAAGAGAATGACTTTGTGAGCTCGGTAGCCAAGGTGGCCAGCGAAAAGGCCTCCGAGGAGAATGGGAATGAAGCCTAAGGCTGGGCACCCCAAGCCCAAGATCTTCGATGTCATAGAGCACACGGCAGACATCGGGATAACCGGCTATGGCAAGGACCTAAAAGAGGTCTTTGAAAACACCGCAATCGGCATGTTCAGCCTGATTGCCGACCTTAACACCGTCGAAAACAAGATTCAGATCGAGGTCGAGGTCGAAGCCGAAGACCTCGAAGGACTCATGGCGGCTTGGCTGAATGAATTAATATATCTTGCCGAGACGAAAGGGCTTCTCTTTAAAGACTTTCAGATCATGGAGCTAAGCGAAGAAAGACTCAAAGCAAATGCCTTGGGCCAAAAGATCGATCCCTTGCGGCACACGATCAAGACCGAGATAAAGGCGGCCACCTATCACCTTCTCAAGCTGGAGGAATCGGCCGGCAGGGGCGGCCCAAAGAGTCAAGTTATCTTCGACGTATAGGCGAAAGAACGAGGAGGTGCTTTTTGTGATTAAGGGCGTCGAGAAGATCAGCGAATATTGCTACAAGATTCCCAAAGAGACCAGGGGAGATATGCTGGTTGATGGGATAGTCTACTCCGATGAAAGCCTATTTGAAACCGGCGAATCATCCAGGGCCCTTGAGCAGGTGGCCAACGTCGCAACCCTTCCCGGAATAGTTAAGGCCTCCTTCGCCATGCCCGATATCCACTTAGGATACGGGTTTCCCATCGGAGGCGTGGCCGCCATGGATGAGAGGGAGGGCTTCATTTCGCCCGGCGGGGTCGGCTTCGACATCAGCTGCGGAGTCAGGCTTCTCAAAACCAAGATGCTGGCGGATGAGGTGAGACCCTCTTTGAAGGAGCTCATGGGCGAACTCTCCCGAAATATCCCCAAGGGGCTAGGGCGAGAGGGAAAGATATCTTTGAGCCAGAGAGAGCTCGAAGATGTGCTCGAAAAGGGGATCGAGTGGGCCCAAGCAAGGGGTTTTGTAGAAAAGGGAGAGGAAGAACGGATCGAGGAGGGCGGCCGGACTCAAGGGGCCGACCCGAGCGCGGTCAGTAAGCGGGCTTTTCAGAGGGGGGCCGGGCAACTCGGCACGCTGGGCTCGGGAAATCATTTCTTGGAGGTCCAAGAGGTGGTGGAGATCTTCGACCCGCTTGCCGCCAAGGCCTTTGGAATATTTAAGGGCCAGCTTAATATAATGATTCACTCGGGCTCGCGGGGGCTCGGCCATCAGGTCTGCACCGACTACGTGAAAATTATGAACGGGGTGGTCAAGAGGATCGGGCTTCTTCTTCCCGATCGGCAGCTCGCCTGCGCTCCAATCGGGTCTCCCGAGGGCAAGGCTTATTTTGGAGCGATGGCCGCTGCTGCCAATTATGCCATGGTCAACCGGGCCCTTTTGGCCCACTGGGCTAAAGAGTCTCTTTCCGCGGCCCTTAAAAAGACGAGCGAAGAGATGGGCATCGAACTCCTCTACGACGTCTCTCACAATCTTGCTAAATTCGAAAAACATGAAGTCGATGGCGTGATGAGGAAGCTCTGTGTCCACCGCAAGGGGGCGACACGCGCCTTTGGGCCGAATCTTTTGCCAGAAGGATCTCCTTATAAAAATATTGGTCAGCCGGTCATGATCCCCGGAGATATGGGCCGGGCCTCTTACGTCTTGCTCGGAACCGATGAGTCGGAAGAGAGAGCCTTCAGCTCAACCTGCCACGGAGCGGGTCGGATCATGAGCCGCACCGAAGCCAAAAAGAAGATAGGTCTGGGCCAATTACGAGAGGAACTCGAAAGGAGGGGGATCATCGCTCTGGCGGGACACGCGCCCTCTTTGCCCGAAGAGGCGCCTGCTGCTTATAAGGATGTAGATAGGGTGACGCAAGTCTGTGAGGGGGCCGGTCTCTCCAGGCGCGTGGCAAAACTCAAGCCCCTCGGGGTAATAAAGGGCTAAAGGAAGATGCGGCCTTGATGCCAAGAATCTTTAAAAAACTCAGCCGGGCCAAAGAAGTGTTTGATATATTTTAGTTTGCTGGTTAAAATAGTGAAGTTGTGATATCGGCGCCTTGGTTGCAAGGCGGTTTCGATAGATGGGCCTATAGCTCAGTTGGTTAGAGCGCACCCCTGATAAGGGTGAGGTCAGTGGTTCGAATCCACTTAGGCCCACCACCAACAAAGGCGATTAAGGTTAAGCCAAAGGCGCAAGGGCTCCGCCTGGCGCCTTTGTTAATGAGAGGCTCGGCCAGAATGCTCAGGCCGCAAGAAGACTGACTGGGGGATTAGCTCAGCTGGGAGAGCGCCGCCCTTGCAAGGCGGAGGTCGTCGGTTCGAATCCGATATCCTCCACCAGATATTGACCAAAACTAAAAAGCCCGCCCGAAGAGAATTCGGGCGGGCTCATCTCTGTGCGGCTCCAAAAGAAAGACCCTTAACCGCCCTCCTGGCCGACGGTTAAGATGATGACCATGCCGACCTCAACTCTTTCAAAGGCCACCGGATCTTGATCGAGGACGTAATTGGTTCCACCTTCAATATAATTTTCGGCTTTATCCAGGTTAACATCATCAGGGTTAAAACCAAGTTTTTTGAGCTTATCTAAGGCTGCTTGCTCGGTCATCCCGGTCAGCTTTGGCATCTGAATCGATATCGGGCCCTTGCTTATCTCCAAAATGATCTTGGCTTCGACAGGGATCTCTTTGTTCGGCTCGGGGCTCTGGCCAACGATCGTTCCCAGACCTTCTGAGCTTGCAACCTCTTTTAAGGTAATTCTCTCTTGGGCTATCCCGAGCTGGCCCAAGAGGCCTAAGGCCTCCGCTTCGGTTTGGCCAAGGAGGTTCGGCATGATCTTTGGCCCGCCCGCGCTGACTATCAAGTCTACAGTGCTTCCGGGGGCCATTCTCTTGCCCGCCTCTGGGAGCTGGGAGATGACGGTTCCGGCTTCGGCCTCCTCGTCCTCTTTCTCCTCCACCCCGAAACCAAGACCCGCCCTTCCGAGCCTCTGGGTGGCCTCAGCGAGGGGTAAGCCGACAACGTCGGGAACCTCAACCGAGCCCTCTAAAGTGAGCCTGACGGCGCTTCCCCTCCTGGCTTTGGTGCCCGCCTCGGGGTCCTGCTCAAGCACGGGGCTACCCAGGTCCTCCTTGGCAAACCCATCAAAATCGGCGACCTTAAGGCCCGCGTCCTCCAGTTCAGCCTTGGCCTCCTTAAGGCTCATATCGATCACATCCGGAACGACCACCTTAAATCCGATGAAAGCATTGAAGATCAGGATGGCGCCCAAGATTGAAATGAGGCCCAAGCCGGCAATCTTTAGCATCGGAGGGAGAGGTTTGGCATTGCTTTTAGCCGGCGGCCTCCTCCTTGGCGGAGCGGCATTCGTGACCGGCATAACCCTGGTCTGGCCCAAATCATCTTCGACTGGAGGCGGGGGCTGTTTAATCGGCAAGCCCTTGGAGATGCTTATCAAGTCTTGTTTCATCTCTTCGGCAGAACGATAGCGGTCGGCCGGATTCTTTTCGAGCGATCTTAAGATGACCTGCTCCAAAGGCGGCGAAATCTCTGAATTTAACAGAGACGGCGAAAGGGGCTTCTCCCTAACTTGTTTCATGGCCACAGCCAGCGGGCTTTCGCCCTTGAAGGGGAGCTGACCGGTCAAAGCCTCATAGAGGACTATGCCCAAAGAGTAGATATCGCCTGAGCGGCCGACCTCAATCCCTTGCGCCTGCTCGGGGGAGATGTATTCGGCCGTGCCCATTACAGAGCCGGTTTGGGTCATCGATGCTCCGCCAGCCCTGGCGATTCCGAAATCAGCCACCTTAACCTGGCCATGCGGGGCGATGATAATATTCTGTGACTTTATATCTCGGTGTATGATCCCCCGCTGATGGGCGAAATCGAGGGCCGAGCAGACCTGGGCCGCCATCTCGAGAGCCTCGTCAACGGGGAGCGGGGCCTGGGCTTCGATGAGCTGTTTTAGGTTCCAACCCTCAAGGTACTCCATGGCGATGAAGTAGGTATCATCCTCGTGGCCCCAGTCATAGATGCTGACGATATTGGGATGGTTGAGCCCCGCGGCTGCCTGGGCTTCGGTCTTGAAGCGGGCCACAAAATTGTTTTCCTGAGCGAATTGGGGATGGAGGACCTTTATGGCAAGGACTCTGTTTAGAACGGAGTCCTCCGCCTTGTAGACATCGGCCATCCCGCCCTTGCCGATCTTTTCGATGACTTTGTACCGCTTGCCAAAGACTCGTCCAATCATATGCATATACCAGCCTCATTTAAGAATAACTAATTTTATCAGAAGCAAAAGGAATCCAAAAGGAGACGAATCAAATCACCTAAAATGTAACTATAGAGGTAGCAGTTAAATCATATAAAAGGTAACCAAGATTGGTAGAATCTCCTTGATCGAAGCAGTAGACAATTAACAGGATCAAGGAGGAAGGGATGG
>JBBIRY010000023.1:0-12510 GCA_037441605.1 Actinomycetota bacterium
TCCTCTTTATCGGCTTCTATTCTCTCTAAGGATAGAGCACTAATATACCTCATGAGCAGAGGATCGTCCTTTAAATCGCTTAAATCCTGAATTATTCTCTCTTCCTCCCTCCCCTTTTTGATGGTCTCAAAGACTTTACGATTTAACTCACCCGTAAATAATTCTTCGCCAAGATCTATGATCAAATCGGCAAAAGATTCGGGCTCTTGAAGCGCCATCTTCAGCATCTCGCGCTCACACCTCTCTTGGCTGCTCAGAGCCGTCTTAAGGGTTGACTCCTCCTCTTTGGCCTGGCTTGTGCCTTTCACCTTCTTGAGCTCACTTAAGAGCGACTCAAAGCTCACTTTAAACTTGTCGGAAAGGCGGGTTAGATAGCCTTCCCTCTCCAACTCACTCTCAAGGTTGTTTATCAAAGAGAGGACCTCCTTGATCGCCCTCTTCTGACCGGTTAAGCTTTTTAGATCGTGCTTTGCGAGTATTCGCTTGATCGAGTATTCGGCCAAAGGCGCTGCCCCGTCGATAAATCGGCTGAACTCTTCTGCTCCGCGCCTTAGAATAAAATCTGCCGGATCCAAATCATTTGGCAAGGTGGCAACATAGATATCGACCTTGCTTTGACCTAAAAACCCAACTCCCCGCTCGGCGGCCGCTTTGCCCGCTTTGTCAGAGTCGAAAACCAAGATAACCTTTTCCACAAATCTCGATAACAAATTTAGGTGCTCGCCGGTCAGAGCCGTGCCGAGGGTGGCCACGACGTTGCCGATCCCAGCCTGACTTAAGGTTATGACATCGGTATAGCCCTCGACGACTATGACCTTATTTGCGGCAACCATCTCGCCTTTGGCCGGCTTTAAGTTGTAGAGCGTTAAACCCTTGCGAAACAAGTCGGTCTCAGGCGTATTTATATATTTTGGGAGACCTTCGCCAAGGATTCTGCCTCCAAAAGCTATCGTATCGCCCTTAAGGTCGGTTATGGGAAAGATTATCCTTCCTCTGAAGAGATCAAGAGGACCCCTTTCGCTCTCGGTCACCAACCCGGCCGAGGCGAGTTCTTTCTGAGAAAAACCCTTCTTTAAGAGGGATTCGAATAGAGCCCTTCCCGAAGCCGGAGAGAAGCCCAATGAGAATTTTTCGATCGAATCTTTGGTTATGCCCCGCTTCAAAAGATAATCCTGCGCCCTCTTGCCCGCCTCGGCCTGGGTCAAAAGATAGCTGAAGTATCTTTGGGCAAGCAGGTTCGCTTTTTTTATCCTCTCTCTCTTCGAGGCTTTTTGATCATCTTTTTGCGACTCATAGGCGATCTTGTGCCCAAGCTTTGAGGCTAAAACCTCGACCGCCTCGACGAAATCTAAGTTCTCCGTCTTCATTAAAAATGTGAAGACATCGCCCCCCTCCCCGCAACCGAAGCAATGAAAGAGCTGTTTCTGAGGATCGACCACAAATGACGGCGTCTTCTCCTTGTGAAACGGACAAAGCCCTTTAAAGATCCGCCCCGTCTTCTTGAGGTTGACATGGGAGGATATGATCTCGACTAGGTCGCTCGATTCTCTTATCTGGGCAAGATCATCGTCTCGTATCTTTGCAGCCATATATACACATCTCTGTCCAAATGAAGTGAGAGCCCTTGAGGCGGAGGCGGACCTTTGCGCCTTATTATTCGACAAAACTCCTTAAAACTCCTTGACGAATAAAGGAGGGCGAAACTACCGCCCTCCTTTATTGGGTTTATCAACCTGGGCTAGATTATCGGATGAAGCTGTTCACAAAGACCGGAGCAAAGACCAGAGCGGTTATGCTCATGATTTTGATCAGAATATTCATCGATGGTCCAGCGGTGTCCTTGAAGGGATCTCCAACGGTATCGCCAACGACGGCCGCCTTGTGAGCATCTGAGCCTTTGCCGCCAAGATTGCCCGCTTCGATATACTTCTTGGCATTATCCCAAGCGCCGCCGGCGTTGGCCATCATGACGGCCATCAGAAAGCCGGAGACTAAAACGCCGGCCAGAAGCCCGCCTAAGGCTTCCGGGCCGAAGGCGATGCCGACGATCAGGGGCACAGCTACCGCGATCAGGCTTGGGATGACCATCTCCCTTAAGGCGGCTGCGGTACTGATATCGACGCAGCGGGCGTAATCGGCGGTGGCCGTGCCTTCCATGAGCCCGGCTATCTCCTTAAATTGCCTTCTGACCTCTTCGATCATGGAGAAGGCCGCCTTGCCGACCGCCTCGATGGTCAGAGCCGAGAAGAGATAAGGGGTCGCCGCACCGATCAAAAGACCGATGATAACGCGATAATCCATGATGTTTATGAATTGAAGCTTGACCGCCTTAGTATAGGCGCTAAAGAGAGCGAGCGAAGTTAGAGCCGCCGAGCCGATGGCAAAACCCTTGGCGATAGCCGCCGTGGTGTTGCCCAATGAATCCAAACTGTCGGTTATCTTACGCACATCCGGGCCGAGGCCGGCCATCTCCGAGATACCGCCGGCATTATCTGCGATGGGCCCATATGCATCCACGCCGACGACAATGCCGGTTGTGGCCAGCATTCCCAAAGCGGCCAGAGAGATGCCATAGACACCTCCGCCGATCATGGCCGACTCACCGGCTAAGTAAGAGACCAAGATACCGCCGCTGACCAAAGCGACCGGCCAGACGGTGCTTTTGAGGCCAACGGAATAGCCGGAGAGAACGGCGGTGGCCGGCCCCGTCGTGGCCGCATCAGCGATGCTTTTGACCGAGGCGTAAGCATCCGAAGTATAGATTTCGGTCACAAAACCGATGGCCACTCCGGCCACAAGACCGGCGACAATCGCATAAAAGAAGGCGATCTTATCGGCTCCCAAAATATTATTTACCATAAAATAAGAAGCTATGATGGTGAAGATGGCAGCCGAATAGGTACCCTTGGTTAAGACCTTGTGAAGATGGCCGTCATCTTTGGTGACGCGAACGAAGAAGGTGCCGGCGATCGAGCAGATGATTCCGGTAGCGGCTATCATGACGGGAAGGAACATGCCGACAGGACCCAAGATAATTGCACCCAGCGTCATGGCCGCCACGATGGCGCCCACATAGGATTCGAAGAGGTCCGCTCCCATGCCGGCTACATCGCCCACGTTATCGCCAACGTTATCGGCGATGACGGCAGGGTTTCTGGGATCATCTTCGGGGATGCCGGCCTCGACTTTACCGACCAAATCGGCTCCGACATCGGCCGCCTTGGTATAGATGCCGCCGCCAACCCTGGCAAAGAGCGCTATTGAACTCGCACCAAGCGCAAAACCGTTAATGATCTCATAACCGTTTGGGGCGTCTTTGAAGAGAATATAGAAGATACCAAGACCAAAGAGGGCCAAACCGACCACCGACATGCCCATGACGGCGCCGCCTCTAAAGGCAATACCGAGCGCCTCTCCTGCCCCGCTTTTGGCCGCGTTGGTGGTTCTAGCGTTGGCTCTGGTTGCGATGTTAAGACCGATAAAACCGGCCGCGGCCGAAAGGGCCGCCCCGCAGACGAAGGCCACCGCCGTCAGCGGCGAGATGAAGGCCGAAAGCAGAGCCGCCATGAAGAGGACGAAGAATATGAGGACTTTGTACTCGCGAGTCAAGAAAGCCATGGCTCCCTCTTGAATCGCTTTGGAGATCTGCTGCATCTTCTCATCCCCGGGCGAGGCCTTCATGACAACGCTTGCCAGATAAGCGGCGAAGATGAGGGCGACCACGCCGGAGAGAGGTGCAAGAAAAGCAAGATTACCTACCATAAACCTACTCCTTCCTTTCTGTAATTTTGGGTCATTTTAGCACAGCCTAAACCAGCAATAAACAAGCTCTTTAGCCTTAAACCATCCAGGCTTTCGGGATGAATAGCTCTTCGAAGCGCTTGATGGCAAAGCGGTCGGTCATGCCGGCGACGTAATCGCAGATCTTTACGGCCAAAACCTCTTCCCCTTTGGGAGCAAACTCTTCGGGCATCTTTGAAGGATTCTCCAAATAGTAAAAGAAGAGCATTTCGACGACCTTCTTGGCCTTAGGAACCTCTTCTTTGGCAAGCGAGCCCACATAAACCCGTTCGAAAAGAAAGTCGCGTAGTTGATTCATGGCTAAAGCAAAATCATCGCTCAAGGTTATTTTGCCCGAAGCCAAGCTCGTTTCTATCATATCGTTTACCATATTATTGACTCTGGTGCCGTGATGCTTTCCAAGCACATCTATGAGATCGGCTGGAAGATCAGCGTCGGTGATAACGTTGGCCCTTAAAGCATCATCAATATCGTGATTTATGTAGGCGATGCGATCGGCCAGACGGACTATCTCGCCCTCCTTTGTGCTTGGAAGGTTTGGTCCGGTATGGTTGAGTATCCCGTCTCTCACCTCGAAGGTAAGATTGAGCCCCTTCCCTTCGTATTCCAGAAAATCGATTACCCTTAAGCTCTGTTCATTATGTTTGAATCTCTTTGGAGAGTTTGGGTAATCCGCTTCGATCTTGACCAAGCATTCGCTTAAGGCCTCCTCGCCCGTATGGCCGAATGGAGTGTGGCCAAGGTCGTGGCCCAAGGCAATCGCTTCGACCAGATCCTCGTTCAAATCGATGGCTCTGGCGATAGTCCTTGAGATTTGCGAGACCTCAAGGGTGTGGGTAAGGCGCGTCCGGTAGTGATCCTTCTCGGGGGCGAGAAAGACTTGGGTCTTGTGGGAGAGGCGGCGAAATGCTTTGGAATGGATTATGCGGTCGCGGTCGCGCTGAAACTCGGTCCTGAGCGGACACGGCGTTAAGGGAGATCTTCTCCCTTTGCTCACGCGACTAAGTTTGGCTAAGGGAGAGAGGTTTTTTGTCTCTCTCTCCTCGAGCTTCTTTCGGATATCCACCTTATCTAAAAGCCCCCAGATTTATCGGTAGCTTCCGCTAAGTTCCTCAAATATCCTGACTCCCAGAATCTGAGCCCGTTTTATAGCATAAGAATCATCGCTGGCCGGCCTGACCGCGCAGACGCCTTGGTGGCCGGCATCGAACTCTTTTGAACCGGCTCCGACGATCTTCATGCCGTGTATCATCATCATGTCATGAATCGCCCTCAGCGTCGTCTCTTGACCGCCAAACCTTGAACCCCCGACCGAGATTGCTCCGCCCAGTTTCCCGATGAGAGCCCGCTCGCTACGCAAGAATCTGGTCTTATCCCAATACCCTTTGAGCTGGGCCGTAACCGTTCCGAAATAAACCGGACTTGCCATGATGATGGCGTCGGCTTGGACCAGGCGGCCAAACGACTCTTCAAGCTTGCTCCCGACAAAACAGCTCTTATTGCAGGGACTCGAACAAGCTATGCAGAAAGGGACCTTCTCGGCAATCATGAGCGAGTTCACATCTTCGGTGGCAACTTTTGCCCCCTTCTTTTCGAGTTCACTTAGGGCGATCTTAAGCAGGCCCGCCGAGTTTCCTTCACTATTTGGGCTGCCATTTAGTCCAACTATGAACATATCTCTCCCCTACTTGGTCGTATCGCCATCCGAGCCAAGAGCGGCTTGAGCGGCGGCAAGCCTGGCCAAGGGAACGCGATATGGCGAGCAACTGACATAACTCAGGCCGATCTGATGACAGAAGGCGATCGATGAGGGCTCGCCGCCATGCTCTCCGCAGATGCCGAGTTTAATATCGGGTTTTTTTGTTCTGGCCAAACTGCAGGCGGTATCGACTAACTTTCCGACGCCGCTCCGATCCAAAGCTTCGAACGGATTGACGGGGAGCACCTTTCCTTCCAGATACTTCGCCAAGAACTTGGCCTCGGCATCGTCACGACTGAAACCAAAGGTGGTCTGGGTGAGGTCGTTGGTTCCAAAGGAGAAGAAATCGGCATAATCGGCGATCTCATCGGCGGTTATGGCCGCTCTTGGCAACTCGATCATGGTTCCGATCTTATGTTCTATCTCTTGGCTCTTCTCGGCAAAGACATCCTTTATCGTCTCCTCTGTAAGCCTGCGCATTATCTTGAGTTCGTTTACATGGGAGACAAGGGGGATCATGATCTCAACGACCGGTTCAACTCCGTCCTTTTTGACATTACAAGCCGCCTCCATTATGGCTCTGACCTGCATTTTATATATTTCAGGGAAGACTATGCCGAGCCTGCAGCCGCGCAAGCCAAGCATCGGGTTCATCTCGGTCTCCGCTCTGACTTTTGAGAGGAGTCTTTCTTTGGCGGCGATCTCTTCTTTGGGCGCACCTTTCAGCTTCATCTCGGTAAGCTCGACTTTGATATCAATCAGGCTGGGCAAAAATTCGTGCAAAGGCGGATCTAAGAGGCGGATGGTTACGGGAAGCCCGTCCATCGCCTTAAATATCCCTTCGAAGTCTCCCCTTTGGAAGGGCAGTATCTTGGCCAAGACCTCTCGCCTCTCATCGTCACTTTCGGAGAGAATCATCCTCTGGACGAGCGGTAAGCGTTCCTCGCCGAAGAACATGTGCTCTGTCCGGCAAAGGCCGATCCCTTCTGCCCCGAATTCTCTGGCCTTCTTGGCATCTTCCGGATTGTCGGCGTTGGTCCTAACCTGAAGGGTACGGTTCTTGTCGGCCCAGGCAAGAATCTTTTTGAAATCCTCGCTAACGCTCGGGGCAATCAGGGGCGCTTCACCAAGGATTACCCGGCCCGTGCTTCCATCAATGCTGACGATATCGCCCTCTTTGACGGTAACGCCGCCGACTGTAAAGACCTTCTTCTCAGAGTCAAGATCTATCGCTTCGGTGCCGCAGACGCAGGGTTTACCCATGCCGCGAGCTACGACCGCCGCGTGACTGGTCATGCCGCCATGGACGGTTATGACGCCTTGAGCCGCGATGATGCCATGGATGTCGTCGGGGGTGGTCTCCCACCTAACCAAGATGACCTTCCTGCCCTCGCTCGCTTCGGCTTCGGCGGTATCGGCATCGAAGACGACCTCACCGACGGCCGCTCCCGGAGAGGCCGGAAGACCCTTTGCGATTACTTCAACCTCCGCTTTCTGATCGATGCGCGGATGAAGAAGCTGATCGAGCTGAGCTGGATCAATCCGCTTTAAGGCTGTCTTTTCGTCTATCAACCCCTCACTCACCATATCGACCGCTATCTTAATCGCGGCCGCGGCCGTTCTTTTGCCGGTCCTGGTTTGCAGCATATACAGCTTATCCTGCTCAATGGTGAACTCGATATCCTGCATGTCGGTATAGTGTTTTTCAAGGTTAGCCATGACATCGATTAGCTCGTCGTAGGCCTTGGGCATCTCCGATTCTAGATCAATCAAGGACTTGGGGGTACGTACTCCAGCCACCACGTCCTCACCTTGAGCGTTAATAAGATACTCCCCAAAGACGCTCTTCTCACCGGTGGAAGGGTTTCTAGTAAAAGCGACGCCGGTCGCAGAGTCATTTCCCTTGTTGCCAAAGACCATGGCTTGGATGTTGACGGCGGTGCCCAAGTCATCAGAGATCTTATATTGTTTGCGGTAGGTCTTGGCTCTGGGATTATTCCAGGACTCAAAGACCGCCGTAATCGCCTTGATCAATTGATCTTTGGGATCTTCGGGGAAGTCACTACCCAACTTATCTTTGACTATCGACTTGAAGATTAAGACGAGTTCTCTTAGATCATCGGCCGTAAGGTCGGTATCCTGCTCAATGCCCTTCGACTTCTTCATCTCACGAAGCTTATGTTCGAAATGGTCGCGGTCGACCTTTAATACAATATCGGAGAACATCATGATGAAGCGGCGGTATGCGTCGAGAGCAAAACGCTCATTGTTGGTCTGAGCGATGAGCCCGGCCAAGGAGTCGTCATTTAAGCCAAGGTTTAAAACGGTATCCATCATACCCGGCATCGAAAAGGCAGCTCCGGAGCGAACCGATATTAGCAGGGGATCTTTCGGATCACCTAAACCCTTGCCGAACTTGGCTTCGAGAGCGGCTTGATGAGACCAGATTTCTGCCTCCAGTCCGTCCGGAAACTTGCCTTCCTTTGAAAAGACCTTGCAAGCCTCCGTCGAGATGGTGAAACCGCAAGGAACAGGAAAGCCGAGCCTGGTCATCTCGGCCAGATTGGCTCCTTTCCCTCCGAGCAGAAACTTCATGCTCGATTCCCCTTCTAAGAAGTCATAAACATATTTTTTGTCAGACATCATGGTCCCCCTCATAATTTGATGTGTTGTAGTATTTCAATATCTCACTGGCCGTCTCCTCTATGGCCTTGTGAGTGATGTTGATTATTCTGCAGCCCAAATCAAGCATTATCTCTTTGGCGAAGTTTAGCTCCTTTAAGATGTATGAGACATCGGCATAACCGTTTTTACTCGATCCGACCGACTCCATCCGCTGCTCTCTGATGCCACGCAAGAATTCGGCATCAATTATTAGGCCAAATATCTTATTTGGATTTATCTGAAAGAGCTTTTTGGGTACATCGACCCCATAAACCAATGGAACGTTGGCGACCTTATAACCTCGGTAAGCAAGATAGACCGAGAGCGGCGTCTTAGAGGTTCTGGAGACCCCAAGAAGAACGATTTCAGCATCCCTAAGGCCGGCAACATTTCTTCCATCATCATGCTTTACGGCAAAATCAAGGGCCATTATCTTTTGAAAATAGCCTCCGTTAATTTTTCTTACTGCGCCTGGCTTCAAACTTGGAGCCTTCTCACTCACCTCTTGAAGGATGCTCATGGCCGGTCCTAAAATGTTCAGGCGCAAAACACTGTATTCGTCGGCCTTGGCCTCCAGATATCGGTTGAGTTCAGGGGAGACGAGCGTATAGAAGATTACTCCCCCAATCGCCTTAGCATCGCGAAGCACCTCTTCAATCTGTTTTTCGTCATTAACATTTGGCGACTTTATGATCTTAAAGCCATCAGCAAACTGACTGGCAGCAGCCTTAGCCACCTCTTCGGCAGTGTGTCCGAGCGAATCTGAAAGAACAAATATCTTTTTCTCTATCGTCATCTAGAAGATCAACCTCGTAACCTTTGGCAAATTTTCTTTTAAACCACCCTGGCTGTAGAAACGATTAGTTTGGAGAAGTCGGCAAAGATCTCAAAGACCTCGACCGCAAGATTGAGAAGCCTAATCCGGTTCTCTTTTATCTTTTCATCCTTATCCATGACCAGAACCGCCTCAAAAAATGAATCTACCGGCCCCTTAAGACCGGCAAGTAGATTCAAAAGCATATCGTAATCGCCCTCCCCTGCGGCCTTGGCCGCCTTCGGCTTGAGATCCAAAATTACCGATGCTAGCTCTTTTTCTTCCCCGTATGTGAAGAGTGAGCTTTCTATATTGGTGCCAAGGTCGATCTTTGACAGATTTTTGCACCTGGTGTGAGCGACGGCGATATCGGATACTTCCTTATCGTCTCTCTTTAAAGCAAGAAGTTCGATTTTAGCCTCTATTTGGTCAAGCCTGCCAAGATCGGTTGGAAGCGCGGCATCAATGATATCGCTCGCATAGCCTTCCTGGGTAAAGTGCTGCTTTATTCGACCATAAAAGAATTCGATCGCTTTGGACCTGGCCTCTTCTTTAGGGGTAGAAAATTTTATCCCTTGAGCTTCATATAGACGTAGCGCCTCATCGATAAGATCGACCGGGGCGAGCTGAAGATTCTTATCCAAAAGGATGGCGACTATCCCTTGAGTCTGCCTGCGCAAAGCGTAAGGGTCTTGCGAGCCGGAAGGAATCAAGCCAACCGCAAAACAGCCGACGATAGTATCGATCTTATCGGCCATGCTCAAGATAGCTCCAAGATCCGTCTTGGGGAGTTCACCTTCGACATTCTTGGGCAGATAGTGCTCAAGAATGGCTAGGGCCACCTCATCTCCTTCGCCGGAAACAACGGCATACTCCTTGCCCATGACGCCTTGAAGATCGGGAAATTCGACCACCATCTCGCTGACGAGATCGGCCTTGCACAACATGGCTGCCCTCTTCGCCTTTGGGATCAGGTCATCCATCTTTAGAGACTTGGCGATGACCTCGACCAGCCTCTCTATCCTTAGAGATTTTTCGTAGACGCTGCCCAGTTTCAATTGGAAGACAACGGTCTTGAGTTTGTCGATGTTTTCTGAAAGCGGTTTTTTGATATCCTCTCGATAGAAGAATTTAGCATCGGCCAGCCTGGCCCCTATTACCCTCTCGTGTCCGGTCTTTATTCTCTCGATAGCCGCCGGGTCGCCATTGTGGACCAATATGAATTTGGATTTGAGACGTCCGCTCTCCTCTTCTATCGGAAAATATCTCTGGTGTGACTCCATGGCTGTGGTTAAGACCGGTTTGGGAACAAAGAGATAATCTTTGGAGAACTCGGCCAGAATTACGGACGGATATTCGACAAGATTTATGACCTCGCTTAAGGTCTTGGGGTTTATCTTTGCCCTCTCGCCGGCTTGAAGGAGGTCCGCTATCCCCTCCTCTATCATTCTCTTCCTTTCGTTTGGGTCCAAGACTACCTTAGCCGCCTTGATCTTTGTAAAGTAGTCCTTGACCCCGCTTACCTTAAGGCGGCCGCCGCTTAAGATGCGGTGGCCAAAGGTGTGTGAAGCCGATTTCAATTCGCCGAAGGTAAGATCTATCGGTTCATCATCCAAAAAGGCGAGCAGCCAGCGAATGGGACGCGGAAAGGTCAGATTGCTTTCTACCTGCCACCTCATCGGTTTTGAGAATTGAAGAGACTTTATGAGTTCGATCAAGAGCTCAGGGAGCATCTCTAAGGCCGTTGATTCCTCCTCTTTGCGAAGAAGAAAAAGGTACGTTCCCCCTTCTGCCGAGGTTGTCTCCAAGTCAGAGACCTCTACCCCTTGAGATGCGGCAAAACCCTTGGCCGCAGCGGTCGGATTGCCGTCTTGATCGAAGGCGGCCTTCAGGGACGGCCCCTTGACCTTGGTTGTCTGCGGGGCCTGCCTTTCACTCAGACCTTCCACGCTCAACACAAGCCGCCTTGGAGTGGCAAAGGTATTGAGTGAGGAAAAGCTGAGCCTCTTTTCCGTTAATAGCTTGGAAGCTTTCTCTTTAAGTTGCTCTAGTCCGCGATAGACCGATTCAGACGGAAGCTCTTCGGTCCCTATTTCGAAGATAAGTTCTCTCAAATTTACTGCCTCTTTCGCTTCCGTAGTCATCCTTATCTTGCTTTGGCCTTACGCAGGAGCGGAAAGCCCATCTCTTCCCGTTGGGCAAGGTAGGCTCCGGCCGACTCTCTGGCCAGCTCTCTGACTCTAGCGATGAAACGGGTCCTTTCGGTCACACTGATCGCCCCGCGCGCATCCAGAAGATTGAAGGTGTGGGAACATTTAAGGACATTATCATAGGCGGGCAAGACAAGACCTGAGCTTAAGGCCGATTTCGATTCCGCCTCGTACATATCGAAAAGATCAAAGAGCATCCTGGTATCGGCCGCTTCGAAGTTGTACTTAGACCATTCAACCTCGCCTTGATGGTGGACTTCACCGTAAGTGACCCCGTCGTTCCAGGCAAGATCATAGACGCTATTTTTGCCCTGGATATACATGGCGATCCTCTCCAGGCCATATGTGAGCTCGGCAGATATTGGTTTGAGATCGATCCCGCCGACCTGTTGAAAATAGGTGAACTGGGTAATCTCCATCCCGTCCAGCCAGACCTCCCAGCCCAGCCCCCAGGCACCAAGCGTCGGAGACTCCCAATCATCCTCAACGAAACGAATGTCGTGCTCCTTGGCCTCTATGCCCAGGCTCTTTAAGCTTTCTAGGTAGATATCTTGAACATCATCGGGAGAGGGTTTTAAAATTACCTGAAATTGATAGTAATGCTGGAGGCGATTTGGGTTGTCACCATAGCGTCCATCCGTCGGACGACGGGAGGGCTCAACGTAAGCCACCTTCCAGGGTTCGGGTCCTAGGGCTCTAAGGAAGGTGTGAGGGCTGAAGGTTCCCGCACCGACTTCAAGATCATAGGGCTGTGCGATCACGCAACCATAGGATGACCAGAAAGAGCAGAGATTCAATATTATGTCTTGAAAATTCATAAAACCTCTTTCGATCGCCGCAGAAGAAAACCCGGGAAAAGCTTAAGAGATTCTGCAGCCGTTTTGTAAAACCAAACGGTAGAGTTGAAACTCCGCAATCCTTAGCTTAAGTCGTCATTTAACTTTTTAGATGATAAGTAATCGCTGGGGCGATGTCAAAGGAGACGGCCGTTTTTTTTAATGATTTAAAGGACCAAATCATCCCCTGCGTCACATCTTTTGATAGAATCATTCATCCTATTTATGCAGTCCCTGCTCTTTAGGCGAAAGGCTATGTGTCGATCGATATAAGCCGAGGTCAAAACCCTGGCCTCATCTTTCACTTCTTGACTGGTCTCAACCGCACCAAAGTCGCTTCTGCTCGCCTTAATTAATCTAAAAAGAAGCTCAACAGATTGGCGATTGGCCGCAAGCTCTCCTCCCGCCTCATCGGCGGCAACCCCTTGAAGGCTGCAATCTTGACAGATCACTCCACCCCTTTCGGGAGAGAGGAAGACCGCTTCG
>JBBIRY010000024.1:0-11788 GCA_037441605.1 Actinomycetota bacterium
GATATCTCGTGGCCGGCCGTCTCTAAGCGGAATCGCTCTTTGGGATAGATGGGGGTTAGGTTCTCGAAGGTCTTCCTGCCGCGGGCGGTTTCGGGATCGGCCCCGTTGACCTTCTCTATCCGAAGCAGGGCGCTGTATTTCTCGTTATCCTTAGATGGGCGAATCTGCCCGCTCACCTCGTCCCCTTTGCGCAGGGCGAACCGCCTTATCTGCGAGACCGAAACGTAGATATCGTCGTCGCTCGGCAAAAAACCGGCCGTGCGCAAGAATCCGTAGCCGTCGGCCAAGATATCCAGGATTCCCTTCTTAACGACTCCGTTCGAATCGACAATTGGGGCCGGACGCCTCTCGAAAGAGGGACGCTCGCAAACCTCAGTCGCCTGAGATCCCTTTTTGGCGACTATCGCCTCAATGAGTTCGGCCTTTTTGAGTCTTTGGCCAAGATCGACTCCAACCCCAGCCGCTATCTCACCAAGCTCAGCCACCTTCTTCTTGGCCAGATCTTCCTTCAAACCTTCGCTTTCCAACTAAATACACCTACCTTAAGAGTTAATAAGTTCATTATCTATTTTGTCAGTTTATCTTGGAGTTTTTGCCAGTCAGCCAAGAAGGCATCAATACCGCGATCGGTCAAGGGATGTTTTACCATCTGCTTGATAACGCTATATGGAACGGTCGCGATATCGGCGCCGGCTAAGGCCGAATCGGTCACGTGAATCGGATTTCTTACGCTTGCCGCGATTATCTTGGTCTCAAAGGCATAATTCCTATAGGCCTGAACCGTATCGACCAGAACCGGAATCGAAGGCTGACCGATATCATCGAGGCGTCCCAAAAAGATACTGGCATAAGCGGCGCCGGCCAAGGCGGCCAGTATAGCCTGGTTGGGCGTGAATATCAGAGTCATGTTGACCCGGATGCCCTCTTTTGAGACGACGCTGGTCGCCGTGAGAGCCGCAGCTGTCATCGGCATCTTTATTATCACATTATCGGCAATCTTGCTGAGTTTTCTCGCCTCGGCAATCATACCCTCAGCCTCGAGGCTGATGACCTCGGCGCTGATGGGGCCGTCGACGGTATCGGCGATCTCCTTTATGACTTCATCGAAGTCTCTCCCCTCGCGGGCGCAGAGGGTGGGATTGGTCGTCACCCCGCTTATCACCCTCCAGGAGTTCACCTCCCTTATCTCATCGATGTTGGCCGTATCCAAGAACAATTCCAAACCCGATCACCCCTTACGCTTTATTCTATTGGCTTTATCGTTTTCATGCGCAAAGATGTCGCAATACGAGACTATCCTGCCTAGGATCGCCTCTAAGGCTTTGGCCACCGCTTCATCCAGATTGTAGCTGGGAATGATGGCCACCTTCTCATCTTCTGCCGCCGCCTCCAGATAGGCGCCGACCTTCCTGATGCTCTCGAAATTGGCCCGGTAGCGCTTGAAGGGACGGGTTCCCCCCGTATTGACCTCGCGAATGAAGAAGTGGCTCCGATGGCGATTCTCTTCGCCCATGCCGATGACGAGCTGAATTATCAAGGCATCTCTGAATTGATCCAAATTGATGAGGCCGGGAACCAAGTGGACCCCCTCGATGATGGTGTTGAATCCTTCGGTGATGGCCCGCTGGATGACGGCGGAGAGGCTCACGTTGACAGCGATCGCTTGCTCCTTGAAGGCCTCTATGACCGGATCATCTCCCGAGCAGACCGGTATGCGGGCCGCCTTCCAGGCGTCAAACGACGAACGATAGAGGACGGGCATAAGCTCCTTGGAGAGAAGCTTCCTCATAACTTCGCGGATGGCGTCGGACGGGACTATGTGGGTGATGCCCAAACGGTTTCCGATCTCGGTCGCGATGGTCGATTTGCCGACTCCGGTCGTTCCGCCGATCAAGATGATCAGGGGACGATCCAGTTTTCCCAAATCCAACCAGTTCTCATACTTCTTGGCATAATCGGCCCCCACTTTGGACTCTATCATCTCGATGGTGATGCGACTTAGGTCGGGGCTCTTTATCGAGTAGGTCTCCTCCTCTTTCAGCCTCTCCTCTATTGAGCGGGCAATATCATAAGCGTCTAGCGGTGCTATACCGGTCGCCATGATCGAGGAGGCTATAAGACCCTTTGAGAAGGGAAGACCGTGCTCACGATCGCTGATTAAGATTGTTTTCTCTTTGTTGTTTTCGCCTTCCAAGCTTACCTTCCCTTTCCTTTGAATCTGGCTACAACCATCTTTGCAAGCTCCAAAGTTACCTCACTAAAAGGGCGGGAGCCGTCCAAAGTAACCGGCTCGTTATCCAAGTAGACGACCTCTTTGCCATGCTTTATGGAAAAATCGGTCACCACGTCGACTGAAGCCGCTTTGAGTTCGGTCAAGATAACGTCACAACAATCGACAGCGGCCTTTAAATCCTTTTTTAGCTGTATTCGGTTGGAGAGACTTGAGCTCTCAGCCATAACGCTACAGCCATGGGCCGTCTTTAAGTGCTCTTTAATTGGGCTAAGAGCGTGAGGTTCGGCCGTGGTGGCCAAGAAGGCTCTTCTCCCCTCGATCCCGGAGAGCGGTTTAGGACGAAAGACTGTCCTTACCACCTCTATTTTCGGGTTTATCCTTTTGATCTCTTCCTCTAAGAGTTCGACCTTGTCTAAGCTTGCCATCGGCTCTTCACACATGGTCAAAACGGCTATATCGCTCATCAGGATGCGATAGGGACCAAAGAAGCCCCGAATATACTCGATCGGCTGATGGCTTCCGATGACGACGATGGTCGCCCCGGTCTTAATCGGAGGAAAGGCCGAGCCGCTTCCCTCTAAGACCACAAAATTTCCTTTTAAAGTATTTGCCAAACGGGCCCCGTCGAGGACGTTGGAGACGAAAGGCGAACCGGCCATCCCACCGCCGCAACGCCTGCAGCCAATGGTCGTGACCCTGGCCATCAGAGCGTCCTCATAATGGTCGGAGGCGGCGTGCTTGCCGGCCCGGCAGGCTTCAAGGAGATATTCCGGCGTTAATTCAACCTCTCTGCCCATTATGACTTCGGGCTTATCGGGTCCGCCTCGGCCCATGGCGACAACCAAGGGTTCGTATGAGGCGTCATCCAAAACCCGGCAAAGATAACCTGAGACAGCGGTCTTGCCAACCCTCTTGCCTGTTCCGATTATCGAGACCGATGGCTTTTCGAGAACATCGTGAAAGTTGGGCGGATCGAAACGGAAATCGGCCCCCATATAAGATGCTCCGGCCTTTAGGATGCGGCTTGCAAAGTCAAACCTTTCGAAATAGCCGACTACCGGCTCATCGCTGAGATCGATGACGAGCTTGGGCCGATAACAATCGAGAGCCTCGGTTATGGCCGAGAGGGCATCGCCCGCCCGAATGACCGGGAACCCCAGCGATGAAAGGTTCTTGTCCGCAGTAAGCTTCTCAGTGCCACCGATGAAGACTATGGCCAAAATTTCGTACTTGAGATCCTCTTCGATCCGCCTTAAGGTCCCCTCGATGACGGAGAAGTAGTGCTCCCCATCGACCAGTACGATGGCCTTCTCTATTTGACCTCACCGCTCCCGGCTTCAACCATCTTCCACTTGCAATATTTGCTTTCGCTGAGCGAGAAATCGACGAGTCGAAGTCTATCGCCAAAGGGAAAGTGGCGAAAGATGGTGATTTTGTCTCCCTCAGCCTTAATTACGTTATAGCAGGGTTTAGTCCTTCCTCTTACCCTTAAGGTTGAGACGGTTCCGGCATTTACGACCGTGAGGTTTTCAATCCTCCATACGTAGGGGACATGTTTGTGGCCGGAGAGGACTATATCGACGCCGTTCATTATCAGGCTCTCCAATACATCTCCGGCATCGAAGACAATGTTGCGCTCCCGCCCGGTACCCGGGATGGGCAGAAGGTGATGATGTATGGCCAAGATCTTTAAGTTCTCGCTGCCCTTTTCGAAGTGGCTTATGGCCCACTCCATCCGCTCCCGGCCGACCTGGCCGCTATCCAAGTCCGGCTCGCTGGAGTCGACCCCGACCACAAGAACATCGCCCGCACTCAACGTAGAGTTTCTGGCCCCGAAATTATCTTCGAAATGAACGTATCCGACGTTTCTGGAATCATGATTGCCCGGAACGATGATGATCTTCTTGCACTCTATTTCGTCGATGAAGTTTTTGGCCGTCTTGAACTCTTGGACGAAACCTTCATTGACCAGGTCTCCGGTTATGACTACTATATCCGGCTCGATTTCGTTTATCTCACCCACCGTCCGGTTCATCAGATTGGTGATGAAGTACTGACTGCCGGCATGGATATCGGAAATATGGACTATGGTTACGGGTTTCTTAAGACTCTTGTCGGCAGCGGCCACCGAGATCTCCTGACCGGTCACCCAATCTTTGGGTGGATGGGTTGTTAAGGGTTAAAAGGGTTTGCTCAAGTCTTCGGCTCTCAAGACTTCCAATAATCTACGATACGAAGAAGTTGTAGTCAACTAGATTTTACTAGAAATCAACACAAGGTCAATAGATGACCTACTCTTCCATGATTACCCCCTAATGTTTCATCAAGATCTTTTCAAAGACCTCCTCATAGTCGTCGACCATACGACCGACGCTGAACCTCTCCTCGGCATATTTTCGGCAACCCAAGAGATCTATTTGGTCGATCTTAGCGACCGCTTCGGTCATTTGATCCAGGTCGCCTACGATGAAGCCGCTGACTCCGTCTTTGATAATCTCAGGGACGCTGCCGAAGGGAAAGGCTATAACGGGCGTGCCTGAGGCCATGGCTTCCGGCATGACCAAGCCGAAAGGTTCGGGCCACTGAAGCGGAAATATGAATGCTTTAGCCATCTCCAGCAGCTCTTTTTTCTTCTTATCGGATACTTCTCCCAAAAACTTGATCTGTTCGCCGTCGATCAAGGGTGCGACCATCTCCTCGAAATGCTCGGTGTCGGCCCCCGGATCGACCTTGCCGGCCATGACCAGCTTGACGCCGGCTCTCCGGGCCACCTCTATGGCCAAGTGGGGCGCATTCAAGGGGCTCATCCTGCTCAAGTTCAGCGATGCGCAAACGGCTCTCCTTTCGACAGCAATTCTTCTATGAGCTTAAAACCGGCCGTAAGCCTTATCGGGCTCTCTTTGGCGTGCGCCTCATTGAAGGGGCCGATCCCCTCTTTCTTACCGGTCGAGTCGTAGAGGACGAAGGGGACCTCCTCAGCTACGTGTGTCCTCACCGAGACCGGAGTGGGATGATCGGGAGCGATAAGAACGCGAAAGTCGCTGCCGGCAAGTCCCTTTAAGATGGTGCCGACCACCTTCTCATCAAAGTCTTCGATCGCTTTGACTTTGGCCTCTGCGTCTCCGATGTGACCCGCCTCGTCCGGTGCTTCAACGTGGACGTAGATGAAATCGAGATCCTTTAAGGCGTTTACGGCATAACGCCCCTTGGCCTCATAATCGGTATCGAAATAGCCGGTCGCCCCGGGAACCCTTATGGTTTTAAGCCCCACCGAACGACCCAAACCCATGATTAAGTCCACGGCGGAAATAACCCCGCCCTTTAGGGAAAATTTATCGAAAAAGGAGGGGATATCTACCGCTCGGCCCTGACCCCAGAGCCAGATCATGTTGGCCGGCCTCTTGCCCGCCTTTATCCGGTTAAGGTTTACCGGGTGAATGGAGAGGATATCCTTAGAAGCATAAGTGAGTTCATTTAATCGGGCCGCCTTGGGGTCTTTGGAGAGGGTTTCGAAAACCTCCTGACCGATCGCGTCGTGGGGTGGGGTGAACTCGATCTTATCAAGGTCGCCCTTGGTTATCAGGATATGGCGATAACTTAGGCCCGGATAGAAGCGAAACTCCTCCCCTCCGAGGGCAGAGCCTAAAGCAAAAATGAGCTCTTTCGCCTCCTCGCTAGATATGTGGCCCGAGCTGTAATCTTTGATCAGACCATTTTCTTCGGTTATCAGGTTACAGCGAAAGGCGAACTCGCCCTCCTTCAGCTCCACCCCGAGCTCTGCCGCCTCAAAGAAGCCGCGCCCCGTATAATACTTACGTGGATCGTAGCCTAACAGGGACATATTGGCGACATCGCTTCCGGGCTGCATCCCGTTGGGGATGGTCATAACGGTTCCGAGTATGCCGCCGCGGGCGAGAAAATCCATATTGGGGGTCTTGGCAAAATCGAGTGGGGTTTTGCCGCCAAGTTCTTCGAGGGGATAATCGGCCGCGCCGTCAGGCACAAGAAAGATGTATTTCATGCTGTTCTCTCTTTCGTCTATTTGGATGTCGAATTTGTAAAAGGCGCAAAGGTTTTAAAGGGTGGAGTCGAAGATGGCCCTCTCCACCGACTCGTTGGTGGCATCGACCTCGATTATCTTCTTGCTATGCTCTATGGCGTTATCGGGGTCTTTGAGACCGTGACCGGTAAGGACACAGACCGCGGTGGATCCGTGCCCGACCGCCTTCTCCTTGACCATCCTCATCAGGCCCGCAACCGAAGCGGCCGAAGCGGGCTCGGCAAAGACGCCTTCCTTTGCGGCTATGAGTTTGTAGGCGGCAACGATCTCTTCATCGGTAACCATGCCGATGGTCCCGCCCGATTCGTCTCTGGCCGCTTCCGCCTCCTTCCATCTGGCCGGATTGCCGATACGGATGGCGGTGGCCAGGGTTTCGGGCTGCTTTACGACGTGACCTAAGACTATCGGAGCGGCCCCGGCCGCCTGAAAGCCCATCATCTTGGGAAGGGAGGATGAGAGGCCGGCCTTTTGATACTCCTTGAACCCAGCCCAGTAAGAGGTGATATTGCCGGCGTTTCCGACCGGAATGAAGAGGTAATCGGGAGAATCGCCTAGTTGATCACAGATCTCGAAGGCGGCCGTCTTCTGACCGGCTATCCGATAGGGATTTATGGAGTTGACCAGGGTGATCGGATGCTTTTCGGTCAGGTCGCGAACGATCTGTAAGGCTTGATCGAAGTTGCCGCTGACCGAAAGGACTTTGGCTCCATGCATCAGGGCTTGGGAGAGTTTACCGAGGGCAATCTTGCCCCCCGGTATCAAGACGAGGCAATCCATGCCCGCCTTGGCTGAATAGGCGGCGGCCGAAGCCGAGGTGTTTCCGGTCGAAGCGCACATGACAGCCGTCGAACCCTCTTCGACGGCCCGGCTGATGGCCATGGTCATGCCCCGGTCCTTGAAGGAGCCGGTCGGGTTAAGCCCCTCGTATTTTAAGAATATCTTGAGCCCGGTCTCCTTGCTGAGATTGCCGGCATAGATGAGTGGGGTGTTGCCTTCGCCCAAGGTTATGACGGGGGTCTTCTCGCTTACAGGCAAAAATTTCCGGTAATGCTCTATCAAGCCGGGCCAATTATCCATCTTTGCTATCCTCCACCCGTATCACGTTATGGATATGATCGACAACATCAAGCGAGCTAATCTCGTTTAAGGCGCGGCGAAAATCGCCTTCGACAACCTTGTGGGTGATAAAGACCAGATCGGCCGCGGACTCATCGCCGCTATCCTTCTGGATGACGCTCGCCAAACTGACCGAATAATCCCCAAAGACCTGTGAGATTCGGGCCAGTACGCCCGGTTTATCCAATGCCCTTAGGCGCAAGTAATACCTGGACCGCATCGCTTCGGCCGGCTTCATTTTTAGCTTCATAAAACAGCCGCAACCGAAGCGTCCGGTAGCCCCAAATTTGATATTTCTGGCGATGGCGATGATGTCGCTAACCACCGCGCTTGCGGCCGGAAGGCTCCCCGCCCCTTGGCCGAAGAACATGACTTCGCCGACCGAATCGCCCTCGACGAAGATGGCATTATATACGCCGCTCACCGAGGCTAAGGGGTGGCTCTTGGGAATCATGGCCGGATAGACTCCGACCTCGAGTAGGCCCTCCTCCTCTTCTTTGGCCACGGCCATCAATTTGATGGCATAACCCATCTCGCTCGCGTATTCGATATCGCTCGAGGTGATCTTGGAGATGCCTTCGGTGGAAACGTCGGCTGCCGTCACCCGGCTGTTAAAGGCGATCGAGGCCAATATCGCTATTTTGGCCGCGGCGTCGCGCCCTTCTATGTCTGCGCTCGGATCGGTTTCGGCGTAGCCCCTCTCTTGGGCCTCCTTTAAAGCCTCCTTAAAGGAGTAGCCCTTCTCGGTCATCTGGGTCAAGATGAAGTTGGTCGTGCCGTTGACGATACCCATAACCTTGGCAATTTTATTGCTTGCCAGGGACTCCTTTAAGGGGTGGATGATCGGAATCCCGCCGCCAACACTCGCCTCATAGAAGAGATCGACCCCGGCCGCCTTTGCCGCCTCCAAGAGATCGCCACCAAAACGGCTCATCAGTTCCTTGTTGGCCGTAACCACACTTTTGCCCGCGGCGAAGGCCGCCGTCATTATGCTCTTGGCTGGTTCTATGCCGCCGATAACTTCAACGACGATATCGATCTTCGGGTCGGCTATAAGCTTTTCTAAGTCCATGTAGAGGCCAGCATCGACCCCAGCTCTGTCAAGTTTCTCTTTGGTCCGGTTATAGACCGCCTTGACCTCGATATCGATTCCGGTCTTAGCTTTATAATCTTCACGGTGGAGGGTCAATATTCTATAGACCCCGCTTCCAACCGTACCGAGACCGATGAGTCCCACTCCAACTTTATCTTTTATCACTTTACGCTCCGCTCATCTCTTGAGCTTAGATTCTCTCATCCAGCCGGACGAGATCCTCAAAACTCTCCCTTCTTACTATTACTTTTGCCACCCCATCTTTGACCATGACCACAGCCGGGCGGGGCTGCTTGTTGTAATTATTGGCCATCGTATAGCCGTAAGCTCCGGTAGCCGGGGTGCAGAGGATATCCCCAATCTTAGGCGCGGGCAAGAGGACGTCCTTTATCAGGACGTCGCCCGATTCGCAGTGCTTGCCGACGACAGTCACCTTGTGATCGCCCTTCTGATCGGCCCTATCTGCTATAAGGGCTTCATAGGCGGCATCGTAAAGCATGGGGCGCAGATTGTCTGACATGCCGCCGTCAACTGCCAAGTAGGTCCTTATCTGCGGTATCTCCTTGATAGTGCCGACGGTATATAGGGTGACGCCGGCGTTTCCGACTATCGAGCGGCCCGGCTCAACCAAAATCCTTGGAGTATCTAGGCCTCGCTTCTTCATCTCGGCCAGGGCTCCGCCCACGATCACTTTGGCGTACTCTTCGATGGTGGCCGGCTCATCGTCGGCCCCGTACTTGATGCCAAGACCGCCGCCCAGATTCAGGGCTTTGGTCAGAAAACCGGTCTCTTTATAGACATCCTCGGCAAAAGCGACGATGATCTCGATGGCTCTGGCGTAAGAGTGGAGGGCGAATATCTGCGAGCCGATATGAGCGTGAAGGCCGACCAGCTTCAGATTCCTCTTGCTTAAGGTGGCCTTAACGGCGGCCAAAGCCACCCCGTCGGATAGGCCGAAGCCGAACTTGGAATCTATCTGACCGGTCTGGATATAGTTGTGGGTCGAGGGTTTGATGCCAGGGGTGATTCTGAGCATGACATCCTGAATCATCCCCTTTGCGCCCGCCAGATCGTCCAAGCGATCGAGTTCGACCATGCTATCGACGACTATCGTGCCGACGCCAACCTCTAAAGCCAGTTCAAGCTCTTCTACCGTCTTATTGTTGCCGTGGAGAAAGAGGCGCTCGGGCGGAAATCCGGCCGCCCGGGCAACAAATATCTCTCCGCCGGAGGCGACATCCAAAGAGAGTCCTTCCTCCTCGATTATCTGGCACATGGCGAGCGAGACGAAGGCCTTGCTCGCAAAGATCACTTCGGCACTGGGGCTGAGCGCCCTAAAAGACTTAAGATACCTTTGGCAATTATCCCGGATCATGGCCTCGTCCATCACGAAGAGGGGGGTGCCCATTTCGCGGGCGAGCTTCTCCATGTCCAAACCGCCAATGCTTAGCCGTCCGTCCGATCCAATTTTAGAATTTGCGGGTAAGACCAATTTGATTCCTTTCGAAAAAAATTTGGCGGCCGATTGTAACCTCGCCGCCTCAAAAGTCTAACATAGTAAATATTACCAAGTCAAAGCGGTTTTATTTCAAAAGAGACCTGATGACGGCAAGATTCCTCAAGTCGTCCTCATCGCTCTTCTTGGGAGTCTCCAAGATGCAATCAAGCCCCTTGATCTTCGGATGATTTAAAAAGACCGCAAAACCTTCGAGCCCGATCCGGCCCTTTCCGATCTCCTCGTGGCGGTCGAGACGGGAGCCAAGTGCCCCTTTGGAATCGTTGGCGTGAATGAGGTAAAGATTCTTAAAACCGAAGCTCGCCTCGATCTCTTCGGCCATCCTCTCCATCCCCTCTTTGCTCGCCACATCGTAGCCGGCCGCAAAACCGTGAGCGCTGTCTAAGCAGACGCCGAAGCGCTCGCCGCCGCCGACACCTTCGAGCATCGATTTAAGTTCCATAAAATCGGAGCCCAAACTCCCGCCCGAGCCGGCCGTGTTCTCGAGAAGTATCCTCAGATCACCCTCAAGGAGCGCAGCCATCTTCTTAAGTGAGCGAACCACGCGCTCGATGCCGGCCGCTGCCCCATCCCCAAGATGGCTTCCGGGGTGAAGAACGAGAAAGTCGGCCCCAAGAAGGTTAGATCTCTTCAAAGAGGATGTAAGAGGCTTGCGGGATTTCTTGCGAACCTCTTCATCTGGTGAGGCCAGATTGACAAGATAGGGAACGTGAACGACGAGCGGAGTTAAGCCTGCCTCTCTTCTCCCGGCCTTAAATTCGGCCGCATCCTCACCGCTTAAGGGGGGGCTCTGCCAGCCGCGCGGGTTGGAGGGGAATATCTGAAAGGTTTCGCAGCCGAGCGCCTTGGCCCTATCGACGGCAAGATATATTTTGGGCGAAATTGAGACGTGACAGCCAAACCTCATCTAAGAAGGGCTCCTTCCCGCAAGCCTCTTACATCCTCTTTGGAGCTGAAATCCCAAGGATGGTAAGGGCGTTCGCGATAACTTGGGCGGTCGCCTGGGTAAGAGTCAGACGCGGCCTGCTTAAAGCCATCTCGCCCTCGCTTGCAGTTTCCTCGTCGAAGATGACCCGGCACTTGGTATAAAAGGAGTGGAAGAGGGTTGCCACCTCTTCGGCGTATCTGGTTAAACGATAAGGAGCAAGCTTTTCGGCCGCCGCCTCGATTACCTCTTCAAACTCGGCCAGCTTTCTCATCAGGGCAAGCTCGCTCTCTTGACTTAAGAGCGAAAGCTCCCCCCCCGGCTCTTCGGCCGGCTCTATCCCCTTTTCGGCCGCAAACCTTATGATGCTGCAAATCCTCGCGTGAGCGTATTGAACGTAGTAGACGGGGTTATCTGCCGATTTGGATTTGGCAAGCTCAATATCGAAGTCTAAGGCCGTATCGGTCGATTTGGTCAGAAAGAAGTAGCGGGCCGCATCGGAGCCGACTTCGGCAAGCAGCTCTTCCAGAGTGACCATCTCGCCGGTCCGCTTGGACATTTTTACCTGCTCTCCGCCTCTAAGGAGGTTAACCAACTGTCCGATGATTACGGTGAGCTTGTCTTCGGGATAGCCGAGCGCCATGACGGCCGCCTTCATCCTGGCCACATAGCCGTGGTGGTCGGCCCCCCAGATATTTATGAGCCTATCGAAGCCGCGAGAGAGCTTATCCTTGTGGTAAGCGACATCGGCGGCAAAGTAGGTCGGCTCGCCGTTTTCGCGGATAAGGACCCTGTCTTTATCATCCTTAAATCTTGTCGAGGCGAACCAGAGGGCGCCGTCCTCT
>JBBIRY010000025.1:0-11689 GCA_037441605.1 Actinomycetota bacterium
ACTCTATCGGCCCAAATCGATTCTTCGAGTGAAAGCCAAAAAGCGAACTTAGAAGCCAAACTACGACTTGAAGGCATAGTTTATATGGTTGAGCTTATCGTTTTGCGCCCCCTCTTGTCATTAGTTAAAACATCTAAAAACATGTGGCACAATTTGTTATAATTGCACAAAGACGCTTGGCCCCTACGCTTCGCTTAAGGATTTGGAGAGGGATGACCAACAGAACTCAGAGATTTCCAAGCCAGAGCCACGAAGAGAGGCTCGCCTTCGAACTCGTCTCAATGGATGAGAAGAGCGATCTCGATTCGCTTAACATCTTGGGCCAATTGGTCTCGTTTGATATCAACCGTCCGCTCTGCGCCATGATCATCGAGTGGGATTTGAAAGCAAAGACCTTCAAAGAAGATAAAGGGGAGATGATCTCCTCGGCAATCTCAGGCTTCTTTTCTTCGACAAACCACCTTTCGGCCAGGATCGGTTCGAGTGGCGTCGTCATCTTAAAGACCCTTCCCGTCTCTGATATATCCCTAATCGACCCCTTTGATCGGCAGATACTTCGCTCAAACGAGATCGTAAGTGAGATTATCGAGATAGCCGAAGCTCTCTTCGATCAGCTCAAGTCGAAGGAGAAGGTAGAGGCGATGATCGGAATCGGTAATTACTATTCCAAGGCTTCGTCGGCCAAGCGGTCATTTAAGGAGGCTGGGCTCGCGCTTAAAGTCGGCCGCTCGCATGGTAGAGAGAGCGGAATATTTCACGCCAGAGACGACCGTTTGGCAAACCTTTTCTCCTCGATAGATCAGGACGAGCGCGAGAGTTATTCCACATCTATCCTGGGAGCTTTAAGGGGAGAGGATGAACTGCTAAAGACGCTCAAGGTCTTTTTCGAATCCGATCTGAATATCACCACCGCGGCCAGAGTTCTCTTTGCCCATAGGAATACCCTGATATATAGGCTGGGCAAGATATTCGACCTGACCGGACTAGACCCCAAACGCTTCGAAGATGGGGCCGCCCTATACGCTGCGCTCAAGATGTGCCAGTTAAAGAGCAATGCGATCGATTAGGATCAGCAGATCCTGGGGAGCTGCTCGCCGACCAGAAGATCGATCAGCCGGGCCGTTCCAAAAGGCGTCCTCATGAAGACCTTCTTCTTGGGCGTCTCAACCACTTCGCCGATGATGGCCGCATCTCTGCCCTCAATCGTCGTCCGCATCGCCTCAAGGACGGCTTTGGCATCCGACTTCGGCACGATGGCCAAGAGCTTGCCTTCGTTGGCCACGTAGAGGGGGTCTAAGCCCAGAAGCTCGCAGGCCCCTTTGACCTGATCTTTGATGGGGATATTCGCCTCTTCCAAACAGATGCCGACATTGGATTTGGCCGCGATCTCGCTCAAGACGGTTGCAACCCCGCCCCGTGTCGGATCGCGAAGGACCTTAATATTCTTGCTTGCGGCAAGCATCTTTTTGACCAGGCCGCCAAGAGGGGCGCAATCGCTTGCGATATCCGTCTCGAAGTGAAGGCCTTCCCGCTCGCTCATGATCGAGATGCCGTGGTCACCGATACTGCCCGAGACGATGACCAGATCTTTCACTTTGGCCTGGGATGAAGATATGTTTATGCCCTCATCGATAAATCCGACGCCGGCCGTATTGATGAAGATCTTATCGGCCGAGCCCGCCTCGACCACCTTGGTGTCTCCGGTTACGATCTTGACCCCGGCCTCGTGGGCGGCTTCGGCCATCGAGGCGACTATCCTCTCTAAATCTTTGATGGGAAAACCCGACTCGATCAAGAAGGCGACGCTCAAATATTTGGGAGTGGCCCCGCTCATGGCCAGATCGTTGACGGTGCCGCAGACGGCGAGCCTTCCGATATCGCCGCCCTTAAAAAAGATGGGATCGATGACATAAGTATCGGTCGTAAAGGCCAGTTTTCCATCATGATGCTCGAAGACGGCCGAATCATCCAGGTGGTTTAAGATGGTATTTTTGAAAGCGGGCAGGAAAACCTCGCCCAGCAGTTCGGCTGAGAGCTTGCCCCCGCTGCCATGACCTAAGTTGATAAAATCATCTTTCGCCTTAACCATCGTTTAAGATACCCATCCCTTCGTATCTGTAATAAGCGGCGCAGCTACCCTCGCTTGAAACCATACAGGGACCGACTGGATTCCTTGGCGTACAGGCCTTGCCGAACAACTTGCACTCAAAGGGTAGCTTGACTCCCCTTAAAATCTCTCCGCACTCGCAGCCCTTTATCTCTCTTGCCTCAGGCACTTCGACGCTCATGACCTTGGTTATATCGAAGTCACCGTACTCGCCCCTTATGGCAAGAGCGGTCCCATCGATCACCCCGATTCCGCGCCAATCGCCCGGAGCCGTCTCAAAGACTTTATCCATCACCTCAAGGGCCCGCTGGCTCCCTTCCTCTTTCACCCCTCGCCCATAGGCGATCTCGACCTTAGGTGATGACTCCTCGACCTGTTTGACGATTAGATAGATGGCCATTAAGATATCGGCCGGCTCAAAACCGGCTATGACGCACGGTATGCCGTGATCGCGTGCGATGAACTCGTAAGGGCGGCTTCCGATGATGGCGCTGACATGGCCCGGGCAGAGAAAGCCGTCCAGCTTAAGCTCGCCCAAGGAGATGAGCGCGGCCACAGCCGGCGGCACCACCTTGTGGACCGAATAAACAAAATAGTTCTTAAGGCCTCTTCGCTTGGCCTCTAAAATCGAAAGGGCAACGGTCGGGGCGGTCGTCTCGAAGCCGACCCCGTAGAAGATGACTTTTTTATCGGGATTCTTTACGGCCAGATCGAGAGCGTCCAGAGTGGAATAGACCACCTGCACATCCGCCCCGGATGCCTTGGCATCGCCAAGGCTTTGGTAGGAGCCGGGTACCTTCATCATGTCGCCGAAGGTGGCCAGGATGACGTCCTTTTGCTGTGCGTAGGCGATAGCCGTGTCGATATCGCTTCCGCCCGTCACGCAGACCGGGCAACCCGGCCCGGAAATCAATGAGATAGTCCGTGGTAAGAGCTGACGCAGACCGTTTTTGGATATCGAGACGGTGTGGGTGCCGCAGACCTCCATGATGGTGGCCGGTTTGGTCGATATCTCGTTTATCTTGGCGACCAGACCCTTGATTGAGTCCGGCCGGCGATACTCATCTATGTGTTTCATCGCTGAAGGCCAGTTTCAAACTGGCCTCGAGTTCCTCGATCTCTTTGAGGAACTCTTGGGTCTCCTTGGCCGACTCCTCATCGACGATGGAGATGGCATATCCGGCATGGACTAAGACGTAATCTCCAGCTTTCGCCCCGCCGATGAGATGGAGGCCGATTTCCATCTTGACCCCATTCACCTCGACCTCGGCTATATCCAGCTCTTTTATCTGAGTTATTTTGCCGGGCACGGCCAGGCACATATACCCTCCTTAAAAACCCTTAGCTCTTTAGGATGAAGTTGGCTATCGCCGCCTGGCCGAGCGACAGGCCGCCGTCGTTCGATGGCACCAGCCGGTTTGTAAAGACCTCAAGACCAAGAGAGTTCAGCCGAGAAATAAGTTTATTACTTAAAAGGCGGTTTTGGAAGACCCCGCCGCTCAAAGCGACCGTATTCACACCGGTCGCCTCAGCGATCCTGCCTGTGATGAGGGTGGAGAGATCGACCACCGCCCCGTGAAATCTTGCGGCGATAACTCCCCTCTCGACCCCATTCTCAAGATCGAGAAGGATGGCCTCAAGCAGAGGACCGGCGTCTACGACCCATACCGGATGGGCTCGCCCTTCCACCTCTTCTGCCTTGACCTGGAAGGGATAGGAACCTTCCTCGCCATGGTTTGCGGCCGCCTCGAGCTCGATGGCCGCTTGCCCCTCGTAGCTTATGCGATCCCTGATGCCGATGATGGCGGAGGCCGCATCGAAGAGGCGGCCCATGCTGGAAGTGGGCGGAGTGTTTATCCCCTTTTCTATCTGCAAAGAGATATTCTCCAGCTCCGCCTCATCGACCCTTGCCAGAAGGTCTAATTTGAGTGAGGAGAGATCCCGTCCGAAATGGGCCATAAGATGGCTTATGGCCATCCGGTAAGGCGCCCTTATGGCCCCATCCCCGCCGGGCAAGCCCACCTCCTTGAGATGCCCAAGGCGTTCAAAGCCCTCAAGGCCGGTCAAGAAGAATTCTCCGCCCCAGATCGCGCCGTCGCTCCCAAGCCCACTGCCGTCGAAGGCCAGGCCGATGACCTTGTCTTGCAGGCCGTTTTCGGCCATCACGCTTGCGATGTGAGCGTGGTGATGCTGGACTCCAAGGAGCCGGACGCCCTCAAGAGAGGCGGCAAACTTGGTCGTCATATAGCCGGGATGGAGATCGTGGGCAACGCTCGCGGGCTCAATCGCAAAGAGCTTAGTATAAAGATTCAGCGTCTCCTCAAAGTGGGCAAAGGTCTCCATGTCCTCCATATCGCCGAAGTGCTGGCTTAAAAAGGCGTGACCTCCCTTGGCCAAGCAGAAGGTATTCTTGAGCTCTCCTCCAACGGCCAGAATGGGCGCCGAGTCGTAGCTTAAAGGAATGGGGGCGGGCGCATAGCCGCGCGCCCGCCTGACGATAACCTCGCTTTTGCTCGCCACCTCGACCACTGAATCGTCGTAACGGGAGTGGATATCGCGGTCGGAGAGGAGGAAGTAGTCGGCTATCTTGCCAAGCCTCTGAAAAGCCTCCTCGTTGCGGTAGGCGATCGGCTCTTCGCTAAGGTTGCCGCTCGTCATGACGAGAGGGCTTGAAAATTCATTAAGCAAAAGATGATGGAGGGGAGTATAGGGGAGCATGACGCCAAAGCGATCCAAGCCGCAAGCGATGGAGCGAGCAAGCCCGCTACCTGGCCTCTTCGTCAAGAGGAGGATTGGCCTCCCCGTGCCAAGGAGTATCTCTTCTTCTTTGCCGCTGACAAGAGCATGCTCTTTGATTTGGGTAAGGTCTCTCATCATCACGGCAAAGGGCTTGTCGGGCCGCCTCTTCCTTCTTCGAAGCTCGCTTACCGCCGCCTCGCTCGCTCCATCGCAGGCGAGCTGAAAACCGCCCAGACCCTTGAGGGCGATTATCTTGCCCTTCTTAAGCAGAGCGGCGGCGGCCTCTATCGGATCAGTTTCACCCGTGAGCTTGCCCCCCGCTTCCGCCCCGCCGCTTTCAGCCAGCGTCAATTTGGGCCCGCAAGCCGGGCAGGCGTTGGGCTGGGCGTGAAAACGGCGGTTTAAGGGATCGTCATATTCAGCCCTGCAATCGGGGCACATGTCAAACTTCTTCATGGTGGTCTTGGCCCGGTCATAAGGGATATCTTCGATGATGGTAAAGCGAGGGCCGCAGCCGGTGCAGTTGGTGAAGGGGTAGCGGTATCTCCTATCCTTCGGATCGAATATCTCTTTTAGACAATCCTTGCAGGTAGCGATATCCGGCGAGATGAGGGTCGATTTCGCCTCCTCAGCCGAGCTCTCCTCGATGCTGAAGCCCTGATAACCGGCGGGGGGAAGTTCTTCGATCTCAACCTTATCGATGCTGGCAAGCGGCGGCGCCTTTGCCCTTATATCCCGAGCGAACGCCTCTAAGTCGCCCTCTTCCCCTTCAACCTCTACGACGACGCCCTTTGAAGAATTTGAGACCCAGCCCTTGAGGGCGTGATCGTGGGCGAGGCGGTAGACGAAGGGGCGGAAACCGACTCCCTGAACGACCCCGCTAAGGAGAAGTCTATTCCTTGAAGATCGAGAAGAATCAGTGGTCATAGCCTAAGATTTTAACAGGTTTTAAGGCCTCAAGCTAACCGGGAAGGGTCAGTTGGCGTCGACTGCGAGGAAGGCGTCGACCACTTGGGGGTGGAACTGGCTTGCCCCTGTTCTTCATTATCTCGGCCATAGCCTCTTCGTGGGAGAAGGGTTTGCGGTGGGACCGCTCTGAAATCATGGCATCATAGGCATTGGCGAGGAGATAGAGCTTATCAACAAAGCGCTTATGTACTACAATGAAAAGAAGCAACGAATGACCATTTGGAGTACATTTTTAAATGAGGCAACGAGGCGAAAATATGCCAACACCAGAAGATTATAGATTATTAATTGAACGAGAATGGGCTGATATTCATCATTCGCGCATGCAAGAATGGACAGCTCTTGGAGTAGTTACCTGTGCCCATTTAGGACTTATTCAAATCGTTAAAATTGTTCATGATGCAAAAATTCCTGTCAGCGTCTCTACGCTTGTCATTTTAGCATCAATCATCGGTGCTCTGTTTTCCATACTTGGTGCATTAATGACATGTCGCCACCGGCAGCTAATGCAGAAAAAAAATGGGATGGATTTATGAAGCCGAAAAACAACTGGGGCTCGTAAAAACAGCAGGAAATGAAAGGGGAATCATTCCTGAGGATGCCAAAATGAAAGCAGAGCATGGGAGGAAAGGACTCGCATTACCCAGATTATTATCAACAAGTGGCATTATGCTACTTTTCTATTTAGTTCTATTAATAATAGACAGTGTCGTTTGTTTAATGTTATATTTTGCATAACAAAGGAGCTTAAGAGATGAACGAACTCAAGAAGTCGATGCCAAATTTCAAAATGCCCAAAATGCCCGATTTGACCGACAAGCCTCAATTGATTGTAGCCCTAATTATCACCGCAATCTTGACCCTTGGGGCGATCGCTTCGGTCTACCTGCTAACAAGCGGCCTTATCAGGTATAAAAGCACGGCCGGAGCCATCACGGTCAGCGGCTCAGCCAAAAAGCAGATCACTTCGGATTGGGTCGTCTGGACGGGAAGCTACTCTTACAAATCGGCCACCCTCTCCGAGGCTTATAAGGGCTTGGTTTCAAATCGAGCCAAGGTTAAAGATTATTTCGTGAGCAAGGGCATAGCCGAGAAGGATTTAATCTTCTCCTCCACCTCGACGATGGTAAATAATGTCATCCTGCCAAACGGCAACTATTCCAATGAGATCGAGAGTTATGTTTTGAGCGAAAGCGTCGAAATAGCCTCAAAGAATGTGGATAAGGTGACCGAACTCTCCAGAGGGGCGACCGAACTCATCGACCAAGGAGTTGAGTTTCAATCCAATCCGCCCCAGTATTTCTACACCAAGATCGCCGATCTAAAACAAGAAATGCTGGCTTTGGCCACCAAAGACGCCTTCAACCGGGCCAAACAGATTGCCAAAAATTCAAGAAGCCGGATAGGCTCGCTACGCTCGGCCAAGCAGGGGGTCTTCCAGATTACCCCGCGTTACTCCAATGAGATATCCGATTACGGCATCAACGATACCAGCTCTCTCGAGAAAGAGATTACCGCGGTGGTAAGCTGTAGTTTCAGCGTAAGATAAGCGATGGAGGTATCGACTTGAGCTGCTATTTGCGTCATATGAGTTCGATCTTCGATGCGGCGGGCTTGGAAAATGACAAGGTGAATAGGAAAAGGATCGATAAGGCGGTAAGAAAAACGCTGGATTTAGAAGCAGTAACCTGCTCTGAGGTCTGGAAGGCGATAAAAGCCTTGGGCGATGAGGAGAGGGGGAGCTTGCCAAAGCGGGTTAAGGGTAAGATATAACGTTTTTCAACTCACTGAAGCGGGAATTTATTATAAAGATATCGTATATTCCGAATAATCAAGCCATCTGAAATATGGGTAAGGAGTTATTTTGACGATCTCAAAAAAAGTTGCGGATCGGATAACGCAAAACCTTAAAAAATTCCAAACGATAGCCGCCTCACACAAGGCAAAAGATGTTTCTGAAGCTGATACAGTTACCTTGGTCAAAGACATGTTGGCAAAAATATTTGGCTATGACAAATACGAGGAACTCACCAGCGAACAACAGATTAGGGGAACATATTGCGACCTGGCTGTAAAAATAGATGGCAAGATTAAGTTCTTGATAGAGGTTAAAGCTGCCGGGATCACTTCCCATTCCCAATGGCCGCCCCCCTTAGGACGTGAATCTGGAAAAAGCCACCACCATATTTTTTCGAGTAGGTTGTCTGGTTCGGGCGCGGGATCGTCAATCCAACGCCTCTTTTTTTCCGGCTCCTGCTTCTCTGGTGATTTTGGGGCCGGCTTTTTAATCTTACCTGGGGTTCCCGGAGCCTTTATTTCATCTGTGATGGTCTCGCGATCGCTGGGTCTAGCCAAGGCGAGGGGGGCCGACAGAGATAGCAAAATTGTCCCAATTAGCGCCAACGAGGCAACGCTCCTCAAAGCGAGAATTTTCTTTCCCTTCTCATTCTTTCTTCCGCTTTTTGTCATCGCGCCCAACCCCTCTCTTTATTTAGTACTGCTCCTTTTTTAGCTCTTCAACTAGGCGCCACCGACCGGCGTTATCTCTTTGGTAGCGCTCTCTGATTACGAATTTGAGGCCGCGCTTCCCGGCTTCCTTCATATTGGTTGGAGTAAACATCGGTTTTACCCGGCCATCTTCCCCCAAGCCGGCTAAAAGGTATTCCCCTTTATACTCAACCTCTGCCGTGTTGCCGTTGTCGCTGAAAGTGAAATTAGCGTCATTAAATTCATAATCCCATCTTTCGCAAGTTCCCCCATAGGGGCTTTTGCCCCACCAGGGCTTCCATTCCTCGAGTTCTTTGCCTCCCATCCAATTGGAAAGCCCTTCGGGGGCTTGATCCCCTGCCGTCTCCTGTCGCATGTAGTGATCAAACGCGAGATCCTGGCGGAAGATGAAGTCCTTAAGGGCGTTTATGTTGGATTCTCTATCTTTCGATCTTGGGTTGCCAAAGATGTCGATGTAAATCGGGTTTTCGTAAGTTGGGTCGGAATATACCCTCTTCTCTTCGTCATTGGGGTCAACCCTTTTATCTATTCTAAAGACAAAGTTCTCTTCCTGTGCCGTAATCCTGTTCCCGGCCGGAAAGTTATCCGGCAGCTCTGGAACCAATAATCCCTCGTCGTATTCGACCCCGGCTTTGACATACTCTTCTGTGGTCGATCCGATAGGCGGAGTTTCCGGCCTATTGTATTTGGCTGTCTTAGTGCAGCCGGTCATAAGCAAAATCGAAAGTAGTCCCCCTAAAAGAATGGCCAATGATTTAATCATGCACCTATCTCTCTTCACGATATCCCCCTTTATTTCTTCTCTTTAAGCCATAGGCTTATCTTGTCCAGCGCCGCCGCTAGTTTAAATCTAATCTGATCAAAAAGGCCAACTGGCCCGGCTATCTCTCTTGGGCCATGCTTCTCGGCCTCTCTTGAGGGGCGAAAATCGCTCCCGCTTTGGCCAAGGGGCGTGGGCGCGATCTTAACGGCGGCGGGCTCTTTGAAGCTTACTTGCGCTGCCTTCTTCTCCGCCGAAACGGCTTTGACTCTCTGAGCTTGCTTTCCGAAGTTGAGCTTCAAGCCCTCGGCCGGGACGGTGTAGCTTTGGTTGTTGATGACTAAGGTCATTCCCGCCTCTATGAGCGACCAATCTCTTGGGCAGGTCTGCTTTTTCCCGCGTATTGTGACGGTGAGCAGCTGCCCAGGAATTGCCTCGGCCGCCTCGAAGGGGCCCTCTATTATCAACTTGGCGCTCTTGGCAGCGGGGCGGGTTTGTGAAGCTCTTTCGTTGCTTTCGCTTCCGGTTCCCTGGTCGCCCGAACCGCTTGAGATTCCTTCTCTCAAAGAGGAGTCGGCCGACTCTTCTTCCCCGCTTATGTAAGTCGGGTCGTATTCGACCTGATAGCACCCCGAATACAGCATATCGCCGATGCCGATGATCCGTCCGCTTGAGTCCTTGACGGTCTCTAGAGTCTTAAAGGTGACAACGTCTTGCTGGCCGCCCGCCACCTCCCCCTCGCCAAAGACCTGGCCGGTCTTAGGGTCATATATTTTGTATTTGGTCGATTTAACCTCGCCGGCCGGTGGGGCGATGGTGACCGTCTCGGTGTCCCCGTCCGCAAAGATGGATTTTTTAAACTCCTTATCGACCGGAGCCGACCAGCTTGATTCGGATTTGCTCCAACCTTCGGCCGCGTAGACCGGATGGGTCAGGCCCACGCCGATCACTGTCGCCACCCCGATCAGAAGGGCTGCGCGAGTGAGCCTCTTTCTTATCAGGACTGCTTTAGGGATGGCCGTGCCCTCCCGTGCGACTCTGGCCCTCTCTCTGGCGGCAAACTCCTTGGATTTCAAATAGATTTCGTCATCGGTGAGCTCGCTGTCGTCTTTATTCTTCTTTTCATTAAAACTTTGGTTCACAACCAACCTCCTTTTGTCGGTTTTTCTGCTCAGACAATATCGCCCTTGCGATATTTATCTCATACTAAACAATTAACAAGCTTCAGTTTAGTACACAAAAGGCATTCTCATCAAGGAAATTAGTTTATTTTTCAGAGTTTTGTGACTACCAAGTGACTATGGGCCGAGGCAAGGGGAAATAAGATTAGATAAAACTGTTATTTAACTTGGAAAAGATGGTGGCGGGACGCGGAATCGAACCGCGGACACGAGGATTTTCAGTCCTCTGCTCTACCGACTGAGCTATCCCGCCGGGTGTGGAATCTTTCGAAGACGCAAATAAAATGGCGGGAGCGACGGGATTTGAACCCGCGACCTCTGGCTTGACAGGCCAGTGTGCTAAACCTGACTGCACCACGCCCCCGCAAATCTAGTATCCGGTTTTTAGTAAGGAGTAAGAACCAAATAAAAATCTTTGATAACTTAACGCCTACTATTTAAAAAACTTACCACTAACTACCTGCTACCAACTTCCCGCTAAAAGCGGGATTGGTGGGCGATGCAGGATTTGAACCTGCGACCCCCTGCTTGTAAGGCAGATGCTCTCCCGCTGAGCTAATCGCCCCTCAATAAGTATATAGTTTATTCGTTTAAGGCTCCGATTTAAAGTGCTTTTTAAACCGAACTTCGCCCGCATTAAGGCTAACGACTGGCTCCTGACTGGCAGCTAAACTGGTGCCCCCAGGGGAATTCGAATCCCCGCCGCAGCCTTGAAAGGGCTGTGTCCTGGGCCACTAGACGATGGGGGCAGCGCCACTATCCGCCTCTGGCGGAAAATCAAAGAACAAAATGGTGAGCCGTGAAGGATTCGAACCTTCGACACCCGGATTAAAAGTCCGGTGCTCTGCCAGCTGAGCTAACGGCCCAAAACTCATCAGGCCTTCAAGCCTTCGACCAAAGCGCCCGGGGTCACATTAAACCTGCTAAAGACGGGGTTTTTGCCCGGTCAAACCAAAGCCGTTTTGGACAGCAACAAACAGGGTATCAACCTTAAGCTGGTCTGTCAAGAATCTTTGCCCAAAGGCTTCGGTTTAGTGTTTGAAGTGACGCTTGCCCGTAAAGACCATGGCGATTCCATGTTCATCGCAGGCGGCGATGACCTCTTCATCTTTGACAGAGCCACCCGGCTGGATGATCGCCTTCACCCCGACCTTGGCCAGAGCATCGATAGAATCTCTAAAGGGGAAGAAGGCGTCGGAAGCGACGACCGCGCCCTTGCAGGCAGCCGGCCCGCCCGCCTTCTTGATGGCGAGCTCAGAGGAGTCCACCCGGCTCATCTGCCCGGCTCCAATGCCGACAGCCTTCAAATCCTTGGCCAAGACGATGGCATTTGATTTGACGTGTTTGGCCAGGCGCCAGGCGAAGAGGAGGTCTTCGAACTCATTCTCGGTCGGTTTGGTTTTTGTTGCCACCTTCATCTCTGAG
>JBBIRY010000026.1:0-11481 GCA_037441605.1 Actinomycetota bacterium
AGGGATTGAGATTCGCCATCCGTGAAGGCGGCCGGACGGTGGGCGCCGGAAGGATCACCAAGATCAATAAGTAGCTTGAGTTTTTAGAGTTACCAATTTTTAAGTGGATTTAAGGGCTTTGTCCAGGAGGAAGAATGGCCAACCATAAGATCAGAATAAGATTGAAGGCTTTCGATCACGAGATCGTCGATCAGTCCGCAAAAAAAATAGTGGAGACCGTTAAGAGGACGGGAGCGACGATATCCGGCCCAATCCCTTTGCCTACCGAAAAGAATCTCTATTGCGTGATAAGATCACCTCACGTCAATAAGGATTCCAGGGAGCATTTCGAGATCCACACCCATAAGAGGCTGATTGATATAATAGAACCGACTCCAAAGACGGTCGATTCTTTGATGAGGCTGGATCTTCCGGCCGGTGTCGATATCGAGATAAAGCTCTAGTCTTAAACCAGTTTACGATCAATAAAGTTGTGAGGTTGCTAAGATGGCTAAGGGAATACTAGGAACAAAAGTTGGAATGACACAGATCTTCGCAGAAGGCGGAAGGGCGATCACAGTCACCGTCATAGAGGCCGAACCCTGCGTCGTCTCTCAAGTCAAGACGGTCGACTCCGACGGCTACGACGCCATCCAGATAGGCATGGGCAGCGTCAAGGAGAAGGCGAAGAAGGCTCCGTTAGCGGGGCACTTCAAGAAGGCCGGAGTCGAATATTTGCGAAATCTGGTTGAGATCCGCGTAAACGAGAAGGAGAACTACGAGGCCGGTCAAGCCATCTCGGTCGAGATCTTCGCCGAAGGCGAAAAGACCGATGTGGTCGGCATCTCCAAAGGAAAAGGCTTTGCCGGCGTGGTCAAGAGATGGAACTTTCGGGGCGGTCCCGCCTCACACGGCTCTCACTTTCACAGGGCGCCCGGTTCGATCGGCATGTGCGCAACTCCCTCCCGCGTTCATAAGGGAACCAAGCTTCCGGGGCGCATGGGCGGGGAGAGGGTTACCGTTCAGAACCTGGAAGTTGTCCGCGTCGATAAGGATCGGAACCTACTCCTTCTTAAAGGGAGCGTTCCCGGGGCCAACGGAAGCCTCGTTCTGGTAAAAAACGCCGCCCGCGGCGAAGGGTTAAGGAGACGTAAGCATGCTTAAGTTACCCATCCGAGATAGAGACGGCAACGTCGTCGGCGAGGCAGAACTTGCTTCAAGCATATTTGAATCGAAGATAGTAGAATCCCTCGTCCACCAGGCGGTAACCCTCCATCTGGCCAAGGGGCGGGGCGGTAATGCCTCAACCAAGACCAGAAAAGAGGTTCGCGGCGGCGGCATAAAGCCTTGGAGGCAGAAGGGAACAGGAAGGGCCAGAGCAGGCTCGATCCGCTCGCCCCTTTGGAAGGGCGGCGGCGTCGTCTTCGGCCCTCACCCCAGGGACTTCTCTTTCGATATGCCGAAGAAGGCGAGAAGGCTTGCGTTAAAGTCCGTCCTTACCATGAAGGCCAAGGATGACAAGATAATCTTGGTCAAGGAGTTCGCTATGGCTGCGCCCAAGACCAAAGAGGCCGCCTCAATCTTAAGTAAGGTTGGAGCACCCAAGAGGGTGACCGTGGTCGTTGGCGCAGATGATATGACCGTTCAGAAGTCGATGAGAAATCTCCCCAATGTTAAAAGCATTGAGGCATCTCAGCTCAATGTCTATGATGCCTTAAATAACGAGGCGCTTCTGATAACCGAGACGGCACTCGCCAAGATAACGGAGGTGCTTAGCTAATGGATGCGACGAGCATAATCTTAAGGCCGATAGTCTCGGAGAAGAGCTACGAGTCGATTGAGAAGGGAAAATATACCTTCGAAGTCCATCCCGATGCTGAAAAGATTGCCATAAAAAAAGCGGTCGAAGAGATGTTTAAGGTCACCGTGACCAAGGTCAACACCATGTCAGTCAAGGGCAAGCTCAAGAAACAGGGCAGGACCATGGGTAGAAGAAAAGACATCAAGAAGGCCGTCGTCACCCTGAAGAAGGGCGATAGGATCGAGTTCTTCGAGGGCAAGTAGTTTTAGTTGACTCTTAAGATTGGAGAGATAGCGTGGGCATCAAAAGAGTAAAGCCAACTTCACCGGGTAGAAGGTTCGTAACCATATCGGACTTTGCCGACATAACCACGGACAAGCCGGAGAAGAGCCTGACCAAATCGATATCGAAGACCGGCGGACGCAACGTCTACGGCCGCATCACCACCCGCCATATCGGCGGCGGTCATAAGAGAAAATATCGCCTGGTCGATTTCAAGCGGGATAAAGATGGCATCGAAGCCAAGGTGGCCCAGATCGAATACGATCCCAACCGTTCGGCTAGGATCGCTCTTCTTCACTATGTCGATGGAGAGAAGAGATATATCTTGGCCCCGGTCGGGCTCAAGGTGGGAGACAAGGTCGTCTCGGGCGCTGAGGCGGATATCAAGCCGGGCAACGCCCTACCCCTTCGCAATATCCCGCTCGGTACTTTCATTCACAACATCGAGCTCAAACCCAAAAAAGGCGGCCAGATAGCCCGCTCGGCCGGGGCGGCCGTGCAACTCGTGGCCAAAGAGGGCGATTATGCGCAAGTTAAGATGGTCTCGGGCGAAGCCAGATTGATTCACTTAGATTGCAAGGCAAGCATCGGCCAGGTCGGCAATGTCGATCATGAGATCATATCGATCGGCAAGGCCGGACGGAGCCGTTGGAAAGGGAAGAGGCCGACGGTGCGCGGTACCGTCATGAACCCAGTCGATCACCCACATGGCGGTGGAGAGGGTAAGTCCAAGGGACATTTGCCCAGCACACCTTGGGGTAAGCCGACGATAGGTTATAGGACCCGGGGCAAGAAGCCTTCGGATAAATATATAGTCAGAAGAAGGACCAAATAATCTTTAGGATTTTGGCAAAGCGGAGGATCGTATGAGCAGGTCGATAAAGAAGGGCCCATTCGTCGAAGCAAAATTAGAGAAGAAGATAGAGCTCATGAATAAGAAGAACGAGAAGAGGGTCGTTAAGACCTGGTCTCGGAGCTCTACCGTCACCCCGGAGATGGTCGGACACACCATCGCCGTCCATGACGGGCGCAAGCACGTTCCGGTCTATATCACCGAGAGCATGGTCGGTCACAAGCTCGGCGAGTTCGCTTTGACAAGGACGTTTCGTAGTCATAGCGGCGGCAAGAACGAAAGGGCGACCCGCGCGAGATAGTTGTAATCTTTAAGGACCCTCGGAGGTTTTAAGTGGCAAAAGAAGCTCAAGTAACAACGACAAAGAAGAGTGCGAAGGCTCAGGCCAAGCACGTTCGCATATCGGCCAGGAAGGTTCGCCTGGTGGTCGGCCTCATCAGGGGCAAGGATGTCGAGGAGGCTATAACCATTTTGAAGTTCTGCCCCAAGGCGGCTGCCAAGGATGTCGGCAAGATCGTAGCCGCAGCCAAAGCCAACGCCGAGAATAACTTCGGCATAAAGGGAGATCTCTTCGTCTCGGAGACCTTTGTCAATGAAGGGCCGACCCTAAAGAGGTTTCGTCCCCGCGCCAGAGGCCGGGCAAGCAGGATAAACAAGAGGACCTGCCACATAACCGTGGTGGTCAGCGAGAAGGAGGGCGCTTAAGAGTGGGTCAAAAGGTCAACCCGAATGGGTTTAGGCTCGGAATAATCTATGACTGGAAGTCGAGATGGTTTGCAACCAAAGACTTCGGAGAGTTTCTTGAGAAGGACATCAAGATCAGAAAGTTTATTGCGGGCAAGCTCAAGAGGGCCGGTGTCTCCAAAGTCGAGATCGAAAGGTCCAGAGAGAGAGTCAAGGTCGACATCTTTACCGCACGGCCCGGTATCGTCATCGGCAAGCGTGGCGCCGAGGTCGATGTGCTCAGAAATGAACTCGAGAAGATCACCGGCGATAAGGTTCAGATAAATATTCAAGAGATAAAACAACCCGAGCTAGACGCGAACCTGGTCGCCCAGAGTATCGCCGAGCAATTGGAGGCCAGAGTTTCCTTTAGGCGGGCCATGAAAAGGGCCGTTACCTCGGCTTTGAAGAGCGGGGCCAAGGGAGTCCGCGTCAACTGCGCAGGGCGCCTCGGCGGCTCGGAGATGGCCAGAACCGAATGGTACCGCGAGGGAAGGGTTCCCCTTCATACGCTAAGGGCCGATATCCAATACGGCTTCGCCGTGGCATCCACCATCTTCGGCGTCATTGGGGTCAAGGTCTGGATATATAAGGGTGACATCTTGGAGAGCCCCAGGGCTCAGATAGAGATTCCAGATGTCGAGATCGAGGGCGAAACTCAGGTCGAACCACCCAAAGCTCAGGCCGCTCCCAAAGCTCCAGCCGCTCCTAAAGCGCCTAAGGTCATAGCCGAAACTCCGGAAGACCTTAAGAAACTTCCCGAAGAGGAGAAGCTTAAGAGCGAGGCTCCCAAGGAAGAGGCCAAAAAAGAGGAGCCAAAGCCCAAAAAGGTCTCCGTAAAGGCGGCCGAAGTTAAAGAGGATGGAGAGGCCGCAAAACCGAAGAAGACCGCAGTAAAGGCCGCAACAAAACCCAAAGAGACGGCTAAGGCCAAGACGGAAAAAGAAGGGGAGGCTAAAGAGTAATGCTTCTACCTAAAAGAGTAAAACATAGAAAAGTTCACAGGGGCAGAATGACCGGGATGGCCAAGGGCGGCACCACGATTAACTTCGGCGAGTACGGTCTGCAGGCCTTGGAGCCGGGCTGGATAACCAACCGGCAGATAGAGGCGGCTCGTATCGCCATGACCCGTCATATGAAGAGGGGCGGCAAAGTTTGGATAAAGATCTTTCCCGACAAGCCGGTCACCGAAAAACCAGCCGAGACCCGCATGGGAAGCGGCAAGGGTTCGCCCGAGTACTGGGTAGCCGTCGTCAAGCCGGGCCGGATAATGTTTGAGATAGCCGGGGTGGCCGATCCGGTGGCCAGGGAAGCCTTGCGCCTTGCCTCCCACAAGCTGCCCGTCAAGACCAGAGTAGTAAAGCACACGGTTGGTGGTGAAGCTCATGAGGGCTAAAGATATAATCAACATCTCCGACCAGGAGATCGAAGAGAAGCTCAAAGAGAATAAGACCGAACTCTTCAACTTGAGGTTCCAGCTGGCCACCGGCCAACTCGAGAACCACATGAGGATAAAAGAGATTAAGAAGAATATCGCTCGCCTGCAGACGGTCCGCCGTCAGAGGGAGCTTGCCAAGCAGGCCTAAGCGGTCTTGCTTGCGGCGGACGAAAGCCAAGGAGGAGAAGATGACTGAGCGGGCATTAAGGAAGACCAGAACGGGGAAGGTAGTCAGCGACGCAATGGATAAGACGGTCGTTGTGGCCGTCGAGATGCTGACCGATCACCCGCTCTATAAGAAGAGGGTTAGGAGGACGACCAAATTCAAGGCGCATGATGAGAATAATACTTGTTCAACCGGGGATATAGTCGAGATCATGGAGACCCGTCCCTTAAGCAAGACCAAGCGCTGGCGAGTGGTCCAGGTCGTCGAGAAGGCCAAGTAGTTCTCGCAATTTGAGGAGTGAAAGTAGATGATACAACAAGAGACCAGACTTAAATCGGCCGATAACACCGGGGCCAAAGAGATGCTCTGCATCAAGGTTCTTGGCGGGTCCAGGAGAAGGTACGCAAGCGTAGGCGATATCATAGTCGTCACCGTCAAGGAAGCAATCCCGGGTGGAGCGGTCAAGAAGAGCGACGTCGTAAGGGCGGTTGTGGTCAGGACGACCAAGCCGATTAGGCGGGTCGATGGCTCCTATATCAGGTTCGACGACAATGCCGCCGTCATCATCGATGCGGCCAAGAATCCTAGGGGAACCAGAATCTTCGGCCCGGTAGCACGGGAGCTTAGGGATAAGAACTTCATGAAGATAGTATCCTTGGCCCCCGAGGTACTTTAAGCGGAAAGGAACGCAAAAGATGCTTAAGATGCACGTTAAAAAGGGAGATAAAGTAGCGGTCTTGGCCGGCAAGGACAGGGGCAAGAAGGGTAAAGTCCTTCGCGTCCTAAGTGAAAAGGGGCGCGTGATCGTGGAAGGCGTAAATATCATGAAGCGCCACAGCCGTCCGACCCAAGCCAATCCGCAAGGCTCCATTCTTGAAAAAGAGGGCTCGATCCACGCTTCCAACGTCCGCTTGATCTGCCCGGCCTGCAATCAGCCGACCGGATACGGCGTCAAGGAACTGGAGAAGGGCAAAGTCAGAGTCTGCAAGAAGTGCAGACAGGATATCGACAAGTAATTATTTGGATTTACCTTTAGGAGGAAGAATTGGCTGAGGCTAAGACCGATTCAAAGACTAAAAAGAAGAAAGCGGCTCCGGTCGGGGGCGATACCCCAAGGCTCAAGGAGACCTATATAAATGAGATCGTTCCCAGTTTGATGAGCGAGCTTGCGATAGGGAACCTGATGGAGGTTCCCAGGTTAGACAAGATCGTGGTCAACGTGGGAGCGGGCGAGGCGATCGCTAACCCCAAGTCCTTGGAGTTCATCGTGGCTGATTTATCCACCATTACCGGCCAGAAGCCCGTAATTACTCGGGCCAAGAAATCGATAGCCAACTTCAAGGTGAGGGCGGGAAATCCGATCGGCTGCAAAGTGACGCTTCGGGGTAACCGGATGTATGAGTTCTTGGATAGGCTGCTCAGCCTGGCGCTGCCCAGGATCCGCGACTTTCGCGGTCTTTCGGTCAAGGCATTCGACGGGCAAGGCAACTACACCTTTGGCGTTACCGAGCAGCTCATCTTTCCGGAAGTCGATTATGACAAGATAGACAAGATAAGGGGCATGGACATAACCATAGTCACCACCGCCAAGGACGATCAGGCGGGCTTGGCGCTCCTTAAGTCATTCGGTTTTCCGTTCAAAAAGAGCGGTAAATAGGCACGTCTTTAGATTAGGAGGCTTTAGTTGGCAAAGAGATCGCTTGTAGTAAAACAGCAGAGGGGAGCTAAGCACAAGGTCAGCACCTATAACAGGTGCGTCCGCTGTGGCCGTCCCAGAGGTTTCTTTCGTAAGTTCAAATTGTGCAGAGTCTGCTTGAGAGAGATGGCCCACAAGGGAGAGATCCCGGGTCTCAAAAAAGCAAGCTGGTAGATAAAGTATTTGATAGCTTGAGGAGGAAATAATATGTCAATGACTGATCCCATTGCAGATATGCTGACCCGGATACGGAATGCCAGTCGTGCCAATCACGATCAGGTCGATATTCCGTCTTCTAAGATCAAGACCGAAATCGCCAAGGTCCTTGCGGATCAAGGCTATATCGACGGTTTTAAGAGCAAAAAGGTCGGCGGGATCGATGTGATCGAGATATCGCTCAGATACACCAAGAATCGCAAGAAGGCGATAACCGGAATCAAAAGGATAAGCAAGCCCGGTCTTAGGGTCTACGCCAAAAAGGACTCGATACCCAAGGTCTTGGGTGGCTTGGGTGTGGCCATTCTCTCCACTCCCAAGGGCATATTGACCGACCGCGAGGCAACGAGTGCCAATGTCGGCGGCGAGGTCATCTGTTACGTCTGGTAGAAGGTCTCATAAGTAAAGCGCAAAGCGGAGGTTTTAGATGTCGAGGATAGGCAAGATGCCCATTGAGATTCCGGCGGGCGTCGAATACAGATTCGAAAACAGCATATTTTCAGCTAAGGGTCCCAAAGGGAGCCTAGAGCGTCCGATGCCGGGCGGCATAAAGGTCAGAGAGGAAGAGGGCAAGATCTTGGTCGAGCGCGAAAGCGATTCCAAGGAAGATCGCTCCTTCCACGGCCTAGCAAGGAGCCTGATCGCCAACATGATCAAAGGCGTTTCGGCCGGTTTCGAAAAGCAGCTCGAGATCGTCGGCGTCGGCTACCGGGCGGCCGTCAAGGGAGCCGGATTTGAACTCATGGTCGGCTATTCCAACCCGGTCATGATGGATTTGCCCACCGGGATAGAGGTGGAGATACCGGCCCCGACCAAGATAATCCTGCGCGGCATCGACAACGAGCTTTTGGGAGACTTTGCTGCCAAGGTCAGAGCAGTCAGGGGACCTGAGCCCTACAAGGGCAAGGGCATCAAATACGCTGGTGAAAAGATAAGAAGAAAGGCCGGAAAGGCCTCGAAATAATCGGTTTTTAGTTGGAGGATAAGATGTCAAAGACAGCCAAAAAAGTTTTGGCAAGACTTAGGAGACACAGAAGCGTTCGTAAGAGAGTCGTCGGTACAGGGGCGAAGCCTCGTCTCTGCGTTTTCCGCAGCAACAAGAATATCTATGCTCAAATAATTGACGACGCTAGCGGAGCCACTTTGGTCAGCGCCTCATCCTTGGATAAGGAACTCAAAGCCAAGTTTCCGGCCGGCGGCAACAATATTGAGGTGGCCAAAGAGGTCGGTATGCTCGCTGCCAAGAAGGCACAGGAGAAAGGCATTAAGGAGATAGTCTTCGATCGCGGCGGATATCTCTATCACGGTAAAGTAAAGTCTTTAGCCGAAGGCGGCCGCGAGGCCGGGCTTAAATTCTAGAAGGGGGATTTTTTGTGGCAAGGATCGATCCGGATAAGCTAAATTTGGAGGACAAGGCCGTTTATGTAAACAGGGTGGCCAAGGTCTTAAAGGGAGGCCGCAAATTCAGCCTAAGCGCCCTTGTCGTCGTCGGTGACCGCGAAGGTCATGTCGGCATCGGCATGGGTAAAGGCAAGGAGATTCCCGTGGCCATGTCCAAGGCCGTCCAGAATGCCAAGAAGAGCTTGATAGAGGTGCCCTTGGTCCAGTCGACCATCCCCCACGCCATCATGGGAGAGGCTGGAGCCGGACGCGTTCTCTTGAAGCCGGCTGCCAAAGGAACCGGCATCATCGCCGGCGGTCCCATCCGGGCGGTCTTGGAGCTTGCCGGAATCAAAGATATACTGGCCAAGTCTTTGGGTTCGTCGAACTCGATCAACATGGTCAGGGCGACAATGGATGGTCTCATGAAGCTCAAGAGATACGAGGAGATAGCCGAGGCCAGGGGCAAGGCTCCCGAAGAGATAAGCTGGAGGTAGGCAAAATTGGCTAAGCTCAAATTGAAGCAGGTGCATAGCGCGATCGGGCGCAAGAAGGATCAGAAGCTCACCATCAGGGCATTAGGATTAAAGAGGCTTGGGGATGTGGTAGTTCACAATGATACCCCTGAGATTAGGGGTATGGTAAACAAGGTCTCCCATCTTCTAGAGGTCGAAACGGTCGATTAGCGCTTAAGAGCGCTTTTGGAGGGATATTTATATGGAATTGCATAACTTAAGCCCCGCCAAGGGGTCAAAGAAGGAAGTCAAAAGGGTAGGTCGGGGCGAAGGCTCCGGTCACGGAAAGACCTCAACCCGCGGCCAGAAGGGACAGAAATCCCGCTCGGGCAAGGGACCAAGACTCGGCTTTGAGGGCGGCCAGAATCCGATCCAAAGGAGGCTTCCACACCTTCCCGGTTTTACCAACATCTTCAAAAAAGAGTTTGAGGTCGTCAACTTGGACAGGCTCGCCTCGTTTGAGAGCGGATCAACCGTCGATCCCGAAAGCCTTTATGCCAAGAGGATAACCAGAAAGAAGGGGATGGCCGTCAAGATTTTGGGTTCAGGTGAGATCGATAAGAAGCTCACCGTAAAGGCCCACGCATTCAGCCGGACTGCTGTCCAGAAGATAGAGAAGGCTGGCGGAAAGGCCGAGGTAATCTAATGCTCAACGCCTTGAGAAACGCTTTTAAGGTACCCGAGCTCCGCAAGAGAATCCTCTTTACCGCGGCCATCTTGGTTATCTACCGCATCGGCTCCTTCGTTCCGGTTCCCGGCATCGAGATCGGAGCGATCAAAGAGCTCTTCGGTCAATACTCCCAAGGCAACGTTTTGGGGCTTATGGATATCTTTGCCGGGGGCGCGCTCTCTAACTTTGCCGTCTTTGCGCTGGGCATAATGCCCTACATCACCGCCTCGATCATCATGAACCTACTCCAGATAGCCATTCCCAAACTTGAGGAGTGGGCCAAGGAAGGCGAGGCCGGCCAGAGAAAGATAATCCAGTGGACGAGATATATGACCTTGGTCTTAGCTGTCATCCAGTCGATCGGAACCACACTGGTGGTCCAGAGACAACTCAATATCCCCTTGAACTTTTTAGATAAGTTTCTGATAGTTTTGACCTTGGTGACGGGAACCGTCATTATAATGTGGTTCGGTGAACTCATCACCCAACGAGGCATCGGAAACGGCATGTCGATCATCATTACCATCAACATCATCTCCCGCTTTCCCGAAGCGGTCGTCCAGACCTTCCAGATAGTTTCGCCGGTCTTGATCGTGCTCCTGGTGGCTCTGGTGATTCTGGTAATCGTCTCGATCGTCTTCATCGAGCAGGGCCAGAGAAGGATTCCGGTCCAGTATGCCAAGAGGGTAGTCGGGCGCAAGATGTATGGCGGGCAAAGCAGCTATCTGCCGCTCAAGATGAATCAGTCGGGCGTGATTCCGATCATCTTCGCCTCCTCGGTCTTGATGCTTCCGGCCACTTTGGCTCAGTTCTTTCCAACCGAGACCTTTCAGAAGCTTTCCAATTTCTTTTCGCCGTCTTCCTTCTTCTACCTCTTCTTATACGGCTTATTTATCGTCTTCTTCGCCTATTTCTATACGGCGGTTACCTTTAATCCGATCGATATCGCCGAGAATATCAAGAAGTACGGCGGGTTCATACCGGGCGTGCGTCCAGGAAAACCGACGGCCGAATATTTGAATCACATCCTAAACAGGGTGACGCTGCCGGGCTCGCTCTTTCTAGCCACCATCGCCATCCTGCCGACCATATTGATGTCCACCTTGAACGTCCCTTTCTTTGAGCACTTTGGAGGCATCTCCCTTTTGATTATGGTCCAAGTCTCACTCGAGACGGTCAAGCAGATGGAGTCGCAGCTCATGATGAGAAATTACGAAGGTTTCTTGAAATAGTCACCTAGAGAGGGTCTTGGAGGCGGTCTTATGAATCTGATACTTATAGGCGCGCCCGGTGCGGGCAAGGGAACTCAAGCCAAGTTCATAGCGAAAGAATTCGATATCCCTCACGTCTCGACCGGAGATATGCTCAGAGAAGCGGTCAAGAACGGGACCGATCTTGGCAAAAAGGCCAAGGAATATATGGATAAAGGGGAGCTTCTTCCCGACGGTCTCGTTGTTGGAATCGTCAGTGAGCGCCTCATGGCTGATGATGCCAAAAAGGGCGTCATCTTAGATGGGTTTCCAAGGACGGTCGCCCAAGCCGACGCTTTGAAGGTGGCTCTGGCCGATAAGGGCAAAGGCGTCGATGTGGCCCTTAACTTCGAGGTCGAGGATGAGGAACTCGTCAAGCGCTTAACCGGACGCAGGAGCTGCAAGGCTTGTGGCGCCGTCTTTCATACGGTATTTCATCCGAGCAAGGCTGATGGGGTCTGCGACGGGTGCGGCGGCGAACTCTACCAGAGAGATGATGATAAGCTCGAGAC
>JBBIRY010000027.1:0-10314 GCA_037441605.1 Actinomycetota bacterium
AAGTAAACGGGGGAAACGCTCTTAACCCCGAAGCGGTTTTAAACGATCCAATCCGCTGGCTTTGTCGTAAAAAGCCAGCCCAAAAACCCTCATCAAAATCTGTTGTCAACACCATCGTTGCGCTATCCAAGGCTAAATGCTAGAATACCTTCTGTAAAATGAGCGGAAGTGGCTCAGTGGTAGAGCATCACCTTGCCAAGGTGAGGGTCGCGGGTTCAAATCCCGTCTTCCGCTCCAGATTGATGAGACTGGTCGATGGCACTTAAGATAGCCAAAGGGGTCTTACGGCCATTCTTTTAAAAGGCGAAAAGAGCGGGGTCCATCTGGCGGCGTAGCCAAGTGGTAAGGCAGAGGTCTGCAAAACCTCGATTCAGCGGTTCAAATCCGCTCGCCGCCTCCAAACCTTAGCTCTTTAAGTTCTCTGTTGGTTTCCTCTGTTTGTGTGGGCGCTTAGCTCAGCGGGAGAGTACTTCCCTGACGCGGAAGGGGTCACTGGTTCGAATCCAGTAGCGCCCACCATTACCATTCATTCCTACCATCTTATTCTGGTATTTCCTATGCTATAATCTTTCGTATTCAAAAGTGAGGTTAAAATTGGCAAACGAAATTGAGATAACTCTTCCCGACGGCTCTGTCCGAAATGTTCAAAGCGGGGCAACTCCGCTCGACATCGCAGCTTCTATTGGGGCGAGGTTGGCTAAGGACGCGGCAGCGGCCAGAGTCGATGGCGAGCCTGTTGATCTCTCTACCCCTTTAACCAAAGATTCATCGATCGAGATAATCACCGCATCATCGGCCGAAGGTCTCGAAATCTACCGCCACAGCGCCTCCCATATCATGGCCGCGGCCATCAGCGAGCTCTATCCGGATGCAAAATTCGGCGTCGGTCCGGCCATAGAGGACGGTTTCTACTATGATTTTGAGATAGAGGGGCCGATTGGTCCGGCCGATCTTGAAAAGATCGAGGCCAAGATGGATGAGATCATCGAGCGCGACGAGCCCTTCACCTTTGAGGTGATGCATAAGGACGAGGCCATAAAGTTATTTAAGTCTTTAGGCCAGGATTATAAGGTCGAGCTGATCCGTGATATTGAAGATGACGATGTTAAGGTCTACAAAAGCGGCGGCTTTACCGATCTCTGCCGCGGCCCCCATCTTCTTTCGACAGGGTGGATAAAGGCGGTCAAGCTCTTAAGTTTGGCCGGAGCTTACTGGCGGGGTGATGAGAAGCGCCCTATGCTCAAAAGGATCTACGGCACCGCTTTCCCCGATCCTAAAGAATTGAAGAAATACTTAGAGCTTCAAGAAGAGGCCTTAAAGCGGGATCATCGCAAGCTTGGCAAAGAGCTGGATCTCTTCAGCATGGACGACGAGTTCGGGGCCGGGCTCGTCCTCTGGCATCCCAAAGGGGCTTTGGTCAGAAAGATAGTTGAGGATTTTTGGCGGGATGAACACTTAAAGCGGGGATACGAACTCGTCATGACCCCGCACATCGCCAAGGTCGATCTCTGGAAGACTTCCGGCCACTGGGATTTCTACCGCGAAAATATGTATTCGCCGATGGACGTGGAGGGTCAGGAATATGTCATCAAGCCGATGAATTGTCCGGCCCACCTTTTGATCTTCAAATCCAAGACTCGCAGCTACCGCGAGCTTCCCTTGCGCTGGGCCGAGCTTGGCACGGTCTACCGCTTTGAGCGGTCGGGGGTTCTGCACGGCTTGCTTAGGGTGCGCGGCTTCACCCAGGACGATGCCCACATCTTCTGCCGAGAGAGTCAGATAGAAGACGAGATCATAAAGATCTTGGACATTGTAACCTTCATGCTTAAGACCTTCGGCTTTGCCGAGTATGATATCTACGTTTCGACGCGCCCCGAAAAGTACGTCGGCGATCTTGAAGATTGGGAGCTTGCGACCGAGGCTCTCAAGAAGGCTCTCGAAAGGGCCGGTTTGAGTTACGAAATAGATCCGGGCGAAGGTGTCTTTTACGGTCCCAAGATCGATATCAAGATAAAGGATGCTTTGGGCCGCTCCTGGCAGTGTTCGACGATCCAGGTCGATTTCAATAACCCCGAGCGCTTTGATCTGACCTACATGGGCGAAGATAACGCCGAGCATCGGCCGATCATGATCCACAGGGCCCTCTTGGGCTCGCTTGAGCGTTTCATGGGCTGCTTGATAGAGCATTACGCCGGAGCCTTTCCTCTCTGGCTCGCCCCGGTTCAGGTGGCCGTGCTCCCTATAGCCGACCGTCATAACGACTATGCCTTTGCGGTAGCTAAAATCTTAAGAGAGGGCGGCATCAGAGTCGAGACGGATGTGCGGGGCGAATCCGTCAATAAAAAGATCAGAGATGCCCAAATGAATAAGATTCCCTATATGATAGTGGTCGGCGACAAGGAAGCGGAATCATTCGAGCTTTCGGTGCGGGGTAGGGACGGCAAAGAAGAGCGGGGGGTAAAGCCTACCGCTTTCATGGAGAAGCTCTTGGCTGAGGTCATGGCAAGAAGTTAATCTTTGCTGGACATATCGCCCTGACAAGGGTATACTTTCTTTTCGAAAATTAAATATCGAATTAATACAAGTAGAGGCCGCCGCTTCTCACCTTTAGGCGCTTTTAGCAGCTAAAAGGTCATTAATCTTTAAGGATATTTTGTCGATTAATTTCGGGTGGCTTTTGGTCACCTTATTTTTTTGGCCTTTTTAAGACTTTGGGGGTGAAGTTAAATCAATAACGACATTCGTATAAATACCAGAATCAGGGCAGGGGAGGTCCGGCTCATCTCTGACGACGGCGAGCAGCTCGGCATCAAGCCGACCCGCGAGGCCTTGGCGATCGCCGAGGAGAAGGGCTTGGATTTGGTGGAGGTGGCTCCTCAAGCGACGCCCCCCGTTGTTCGGATAATGGATTACGGAAAATACAAGTATGAGCAGGAGCAGAAGGCCAAAAAAGCCAGAAAACACCAGACGATTACGGTCGTCAAAGAGATCAAATTTCGGCCCAAGATAGACAAGCACGACTATGAGACGAAGAAGAAGCACGTAGAGAGGTTTTTAAATCACGGTGACAAGGTCAAAGTGACGGTGATGTTTCGGGGCCGCGAGATGGCTCATACCGATATCGGGGCCGAGATTCTAAAGAGGCTGACCGAAGATCTGGAAGGACTTGCCACCGTCGAGTCGGCTCCAAAGCTTGATGGCAGGAATATGGTCATGGTCTTTTCGCCGACAAATAAGCCCAAAAGCAGCGACTCATCAGCAAAGAAAGGGGATAGTGAATAGATGCCGAAGCTAAAGACCCATAAGGGAGCGGCCAAAAGGTTTCGTAAGACCGGCTCTGGCAGGATAGTTCGGATGAGAAACGGCAAGAGCCACATTTTGGAGAAGAAGTCGCCAAAGCGCAAGATGAATCTTGGCAAATCAGCGCTGGTCTCAGAGGCGGATGAAAAAAGAATCAACAAGATGATCTAACTTAAGCTATTGGAGGGTTTGCTACATGTCACGGGTAAAAAGAAGCGTTAACGCAAGGAAGAAGAGGAGAAAGCTGTTAAAACTGGCTAGGGGGTATTACGGGGCCAAATCCCGCTCCTACCGGGCCGCCAAAGAACAGCTCTTGCACTCGCTCTCCTATGCGTATAGGGATAGGCGCAACAAGAAGCGCGATTTCAGAAAGCTCTGGATAATCAGGATCAACGCGGCCGCAAGGCAGAACGGAATCTCTTACAATCGTCTGATGAACGGACTTAAGCTTGCCAACATCCAGATAGACCGAAAAGTCCTCTCCGAGATGGCTGTGAATGACCCGGAAGGCTTTGCCAAGGCGGCAAGCCTTGCCAAAGAGAAACTTAAAGTTTAAGCAAAAAAGAATATTTCAAAGGCTGTGACGGAAGAGCCGGCCGGTATAGACTCTTTTAGAGAGAGGCGCCCAGGCTGAAAGCGCTTTAGGGTTAAGCCGTCCAAAAGGTTTCACTTCCCGAGCCTTAAGTCGGCGCTAAGCCGGCAAGGCGTAAGTCCGGCGTTAACGGAAAGAAAGAGAGCCCCGATTTGATCGGGGAAGCAGGGTGGTACCGCGGGTCAACAGCCTCGTCCCTTTTTTGGACGAGGCTTATTTTTTTGGCTAAAATATTTTTATGATGGCATTGGGGGACTTAAGATGGCTATGATTGATGATCTTCAAAGTTTGAAAGAAGAGGGAGTGGCCGCTATCTTCTCCTCTAGCTCTCTAAAGGAGCTTGAGGAGAAGAGGGTCGCCCTTTTGGGTAAGAAGGGGAGGCTGACCGAGGCCATTAAATCGCTTGGCGCTTTGGACCCAAAAGAGAGACCAAAATTCGGCAAGGTGACAAATGAGATAAAAGACCTCTTCGAAGGGGAGATTGCTAAGAAGAGGGGTGAACTTGAAGCCGCCGATATCAAGAGGCGCTTTGAGGAGGAAGCGGTCGACATCAGTTTGCCCGGCCGAAAGCCCGCTACCGGCCGGGCTCATCTCATCAGTCAGGTCATCGATGAGATCAGCGAGATATTTATCGGCCTTGGCTACTTCATCGCCGAAGGCCCGGAGGTCGAGACGGAATACCATAACTTCGATGCCCTAAACACCCCTAAAGATCATCCGGCCCGCTCGCTCATGGATACCCTCTATATGGAGAAAGAGGGGCTGCTCCTGCGCACCCACACCTCCACGGTTCAGATTAGAACGATGAAGAAGTATTCCCCGCCCCTCTACATGATCTCATACGGCCGGGTCTACCGGCGGGACGTTTCAGACCCCAGCCACTCGCCGATGTTTCATCAGATCGAAGGTCTGGTCGTCGATAGGGGAATCACCTTCGGTGATCTCAAAGGAACACTGGAAGTGGTGGCAAAGAAACTATTTGGCGACTTTGGCCGCGTTAGGCTTCGTCCACACTTCTTTCCCTTCACCGAACCCAGCGCCGAGGTCGATGTGGCCTGCATAATCTGTAGGGGCTCGGGCTGCAGAGTTTGCGGCGGCAGCGGCTGGTTGGAGATACTTGGGGCCGGCATGGTCGATCCAAACGTTCTTAACGAGGTCGGTTACGATAGCGAAAAGCTCAGCGGTTTTGCCTTCGGCATGGGGGTCGAGCGGATCGCCATGCTCAAATACGGAGTTTCAGATATAAGGTACTTCTTCGAAAACGACACCCGGTTCTTGAAACAATTCTAACCCTCAAAGGAGAGAGATGAAGGTTTCAATAGATTGGTTAAAAGATTACATAGATATCGATATGAGTTCGAGCGAGCTTGCCGAAAAGCTTAACTTAAGCGGCACGGCCGTCGACTCGATCAAGCGGGTGGGGGCTGATTTTGAGGGGGTCGTGGTTGGCCAAATACTCAAGATTGAGCCTCACCCAAACGCCGACAAACTCGTCCTTGCCACCGTCGACGCTGGGGGCGGCGAGCTCTCGATCGTCTGCGGTGCTAAGAATATGAAAGAGGGAGACAAGGTCGCTCTGGCCAAGGTGGGCGCGGTTTTAAAGGGTGAAAAGCTTAAAAAGGCCAAGATCCGCGGGGTGGAATCACAAGGCATGATGTGCTCGGCGGTCGAGCTTGGGCTTAGAGAAGAGGCCGATGGCATCATGATTCTCGATGCAGAGGCCAAGATCGGCAGCGACCTAAAGGCCACTCTTGAAATGGCGGATGATATCTTAGAGCTTGAGATCACCCCCAACCGGCCCGACTGCTTGAGCATGCTCGGGATCGCCAGGGAGGTTTCGGCTTTGACCTCAAATCCGGCCAAAAGACCGGCCCTTTCAATAAAAGAGGGGGCCAAAAAGGCCAAAGATAAAGCCAAAGTCGAGATCGAAGATGCGGACCTCTGCCCCCGATACGTGGCAAGAATCATCGAGGGGATAAAGATCGGACCCTCGCCCGATTGGATGGCCAAGAGGCTCAAAGCGGCCGGAATTAGGCCGATCAGCAACGTCGTCGATGTTACCAACTACGTCATGCTTGAGATGGGCCAGCCCCTCCACGCCTTCGACTTGGGCAAGATAACCGGCGGCCACATCATCGTGCGCCGAGCCAAAAAGAACGAGAAGATGACAACCTTGGATGGGGCCGAAAGGGAACTCGATCCCTCGATGCTGCTGATAACCGATCCATCCGGCCCGGTCGCCTTGGCCGGAGTCATGGGCGGGGCCGAGAGCGAAGTTTCAAATGAGACAACGACCATTCTTCTGGAGTCGGCTCATTTCAATGCCGCCAATATCAGCCGAACTTCAAGAAGGCTCGGCTTGATATCCGAATCATCCTTGCGTTTTGAGCGGGGCAGCGACCCAAACGGGGCGGACGAGGCTTGCGACCGGGCCGCCGCCCTCATTCAAATGCTGGCTGGAGGGGATATCTTAGAGGGCAGGCTCGACGCATATCCAAAAAGGATATCACCGCTTAAGCTCAGTCTTCGGGTCGAAAGGGTCAACGATATCCTTGGCACCGATATCTCGGCCGATCAGATGAAGGAGATTCTCACCTCGCTCGATATCGAGGTTGAAGAAGAGAATGGCGCAGTCTTGAAGGTCTTAGCTCCGACCTTTCGCCCCGACCTTATCCGAGAAATAGATCTGATCGAAGAGATTGCCCGCATCTACGGCTATAACAGAATCGAGTCGACCCTACCTAAGGGCGAGACGGTTGGGGGATTAAGTTTTGAGCAGAGATTAAAAGCCAAAATGAAGTCATCTCTCATCTCGTCCGGGCTCTTTGAGACGGTGAGCTATAGCTTCGTTGCCCCTGACTATCTCAAGAAAGCCGCTCTGAGCGAAGATGAAGACTGTATGGGGACGCTTAAGCTCAAAAATCCCCTAAATGAAGACCAAGCCGTTCTTAGGGCGACTCTCATCCCTTCCATCCTATCGACCGTGGAGTGGAATTTAAACCGCAGCATCGATGAGGTAAAGATATTCGAAATGGCCAGGGTCTACCGAGAAGAGGCTGGGGCGGAACTCCCGGTTGAAAAGGTAATGCTCTCCGGCGCTCTGGCTGGTTTTGCAATCTTAAGTGAGTGGCATACAAAGGAGAGACCGGTCGGCTTCTTTGACATCAAGGGTGTCATCGAAAAACTCTTAAGTGATCTTGGCATAACCGAGTATGCTTTTAAACCGATCAACCATCCAAGCCTCCATCCCTTGCGCTCCTGTGAGCTTGAGGTTAAGGGCGAAAGGGCGGGGATCCTTGGTGAAATCCATCCCGAAGTCGCTTTGAACTATGGCTTCATCGCGCCCATCGCTCTCTTTGAACTTTCAGTGGATGCGCTTACGGGCGGGGCCCGTCAGGAGAAGGGCTTCATCGAGGTCGGACGCTTTCCCGGCATAAGAATCGACATCTCGATGACGATAGCCGACGAGGTTAGTCACAAAGAGATAGTCGAAACGATTAAAAAGAGCGGCGGTAAGCTCTTAAAAGAGGTGAAGCTCTTCGATCTCTACCGCTCCAAGGAGATCGGCCCTGGCCTAAAGAGCATGGCTTATAGCCTCTTTCTTCAATCAGGCGAGCGGACGTTGACCGACGAGGAGGCCTCAAAAACCAGAGAGGTTGTGGTCGAAAAGCTCAAAGAGGCCCTTTCGGCCAAGATAAGGGAGTCTTGATAGAGGTCAAAAAGACGTAAAGCAGGTAATCTTCCTTTTTTGAGGGCTAAAGGTCCAACAGGGCTTCTGGCCCTCCCTTCATTTTATTACCAGACAGAGAGTTAGGGAACAAGGTTGTCGATTCAATCTGATAACATTCTCGCACGGTCCTTTAGTTTGACGATAAGTGGTAAAATTATTAAAGAAACAAAAAACTCGAAAGGGGTTGGCTCAATGCAGGCGACGATCAAGAATCTTTGCAAGGCTTTTATCGGCGAAAGCCAGGCTAGAAACCGCTACACCTTTTATGCCACGGTGGCGAGAAATGAAGGTTTCGAGCAGATAGCGGAAATATTTACGATTACAGCCGATAACGAGAAGCAGCATGCCAAATGGCTCTTCAAGTTGATTGGCGAGCTCAAGGCGAAATCGAGCGAGAATCTGGGTGAGATTGCGGTCGATTCGGCAACCCCAACCATCTTTGGCGATACGGCCGAGAATCTAAAAGCGGCCATAGCCGGAGAGAATTACGAGTATACCAGCATGTATCCAGACTTTGCTAAGGTGGCCGATTCGGAAGGCTTAAATGATATCGCTAACCGTCTCCGTTCTATCGGCAAGGCCGAAAGTCATCATGAGGATAGGTTCAAGAGGCTTTTAAAGCAGGTTGAGGGCGGCACAGTCTTCAAGAAGGCATCGCCCGTCGAGTGGTTCTGCCGTGAGTGCGGCTATCCGCACATCTCTGCCGAGCCGCCGGAAAAGTGTCCCTCCTGCGATCATCCCAAAGCCTTCTATCAAGTAAGGTGCGAAGAATACTGATCATTCAAAGGAGATGATTCTATGACTAAGCTCGGCCAGATCTATAGGTGCGAGATTTGCGGCAACATCGTCGAGGTCCTTCACACCGGGGTTGGAACGCTCGTCTGTTGCGGGGAGCCGATGATCCTATTGACCGAAAAGACCGAAGACGTAGGCTACGAGAAGCATCTTCCGGTGGCAGAGAAGACCGATTCTGGGGTCAAGGTAAAAGTGGGGGCCACCCCTCATCCGATGGAGATGGAGCATCATATCGAGTGGATAGAGATCATATCCGGTGGCGGAACCTTCCGCAAGAAACTTGAGCCAACCGGCAAGCCCGAGGCCGACTTCGCGTTCGTCGGCGATGATTTCGAGATGAGAGAATACTGCAACGTGCATGGATTATGGAGGTCAAAACCGTAATTACTTCTTAATTAGATCCGGTAAAAAAACTTTCACCGTTTCAACAAGGATCATTTCGATGGCGGGCGCACGATATCTTTTGCGCCCGCTATCCCTTTATCGGTAAAACTCGATTTCAAAAGGGGTAAATTCCTTCACAGCCTTATGGTTTTATAGTAGAATTATAGCTTCAAAATTTTTGGACGTTTGGGGGAAACTTTGAAGAGCGATATGGCTAAAAAGGGCGTGGCAAAATCTCCGCACAGGTCACTTCTTAAGGCGGCGGGCCTTACCGACATCGAAATCGGAGGACCATTGGTTGCCATAGTGAACTCATACAACGAGATCGTGCCGGGTCACATCAATCTGGATAAGATCGCAAAAGCGGCCGCCGCCGGAGTGCGCATGGGCGGGGGAACCCCGATAGAATTCTCGACCATCGGCATCTGCGATGGTATCGCCATGAATCATGCCGGCATGAAGTTTTCCCTTCCCAGCCGTGAGATAATCGCCGACTCGGTCGAGCTGATGGTTCAAGCCCATGCCTTCGATGCCATGGTCATGATTCCCAATTGCGACAAGGTTGTTCCGGGCATGCTGATGGCCTCAGCCCGCGTCAACATACCGACTGTTTTTGTCAGCGGCGGACCGATGCTGGCCGGTCGATATAAGGGCAAAGATATCGATCTCATCTCCGTCTTTGAGGGGGTGGGGGCGGTCTCTTCATGCAACATGAGCGAGGAGGAGCTGGCTGAGATAGAGGAGGCGGCTTGCCCCGGCTGCGGCTCCTGCGCCGGAATGTTCACCGCCAATTCGATGAACTGTTTAACCGAAGCGATTGGTTTGGGTCTTCCCGGAAACGGGACCATCCCGGCGGTCTATGCGGCCAGAATTCGCCTGGCCAAGATGGCCGGCATGGCCGTCATGGATGCTTTCAAAAAGAATATAAAACCGAAAGATATTCTGACTGAGGCGGCCTTCATGAACGCGCTTACCGTCGATATGGCCCTTGGTTGCTCTACCAATACGGTCCTTCATCTTCCGGCCATCGCCAAAGAGGCTGGGTTTCCTTTGGATCTCGATCTCTTCAATGAGGTCAGCGATAAGACACCCAATCTCTGCAAGATCAGTCCGGCCGGAAGTCATCACATTCAGGATCTTTATGAGGCCGGCGGCGTTCAAGCCGTCATGGCCGAATTGGCCAAGAGGGGATTGATTCGGACCGAGGCCCTGACGGTCAGCGGTAAAACTGTCGGCGAAGAGATAAAAGAGGCCAAAAGATATGATAACGGGGTCATAAGGAATATCGACGATCCCTATTCCGCCTCCGGCGGGCTTGCCATCTTGAGGGGAAATCTCGCCCCAAACGGGGCGGTCGTCAAGAAGTCGGCCGTGGATGAAGCGATGCTGGTTCATAAGGGTCCGGCCAAAGTCTTCGATAGTGAAGATGAGGCGGCTGAAGCCATTTTCTCAAGCAAGATAGAGGCGGGGGACGTTGTCGTCATCCGCTATGAGGGACCCAAAGGGGGGCCGG
>JBBIRY010000028.1:0-9643 GCA_037441605.1 Actinomycetota bacterium
CCGTCGAATGCTTCTTACTTTGATAACCACATGGCCATCGTTAAGTCTGGGGCATCCGTATTGGTGACGAAAGATAGCGGAGCGGCAGGTGGAACAAGGCTCAAGGTGGCCGCGGCCCTAGAGGCTGACTGCAAAGTGATTGTGGTTGAAAGACCTAAGAGGGAAGGAGAAAAATTCGACTCTTTTGCTCCGCTCATCGAATCGATAAAGGCTTCACTTAAATCAACGGAGTGAGCAAGAATGAAGAGATAAGGGGCCGAAAAAGTGAGAAATAACTTAAAGCTTTGCTTTCGCCAAACCAAGATCGACTTCTTTAATTTGCCCATCTTGCGGCCTTAGCATAAAATTATAAAAACTTTCGACGGGGTGATAAGTTGAGCATCAAACAAGGTGATACCTTAAATCTCTACTATACCGGCAGATTCGAATCAGGGGGTATATTCGATAGCAATGTTGGCAAGAAACCATTCACTTTTACGGTGGGGGCCGGCCAGGTGATTGAAGGTTTCGATAAGGCGGTAATTGGTATGCGGGTGGGGGAGAAAAAAGAGTTCAAGGTTGCTGCCGAAGAGGGCTACGGTTTAAGCAGAGACGACTTCATCTTCGAACTCAATAAAGAAGCAGTTGGGCTAAGTGAGGCCAAAGTGGGAGATGCTGTAACCCTTAAAACCGAGGATGGCGGGTTTGTTAATGCCTCGATAATATCGGTCAACAAAGATAGAGTGATCATCGATGCCAACCATCCTTTAGCAGGCAAGGAGCTCCACTTTGAAATCGAAATAGTTTAACCTGTTTCACATTTATCTCTTCAACAATTAACGAAGGAAAGCCAGGTTGCAGATTATTTGATTAAAAACGTCATCTTTGCCGATCAAGAAGAGGAACGCGCGGCCTTGATCGACAAGATGGTTGTAAATAACTTAAAGGTATTGCCGGTTGTTTCAAAGGGCGAGCTTTCGGGCTTGGTCACCAGATCATCCTTGATGAAGGCTCTGATTGATAGCGGGGAAATCCAAATCCAGTCTTCATAAGCTTAAAATCAACTTAATTGGGGGCTTTTATGGCTGTTATCGGGATACTGGGCAGCCCAAGGAGGGGCGGAAACTCCGAAATCCTGCTTGATAAAGTGCTTTCTGGAGCAAGCGACGCCGGATGCGAAACAGAAAAGCTGATCTTAAATGAATTAAAGATTGCTCCTTGTCAGGAATGCGGCGGCTGCGATGAGACCGGAATTTGCGTCATAGACGACGATATGTCAAAGGTCTACGCCGCATTGGATGCGGCCGATGGAGTTGTGGTAGCCTCGCCGATCTTTTTTGGCAGTATTTCTGCCCAGACCAAGATGATGATTGACCGCCTTCAAAGTCTTTGGGTCGCTCAACATATTCTTGGAAAATCCAAACTCAAATCAAAGCGCCCGGGGATATTTATTGCCGTTGGAGGCCAAGACAGGAAAGACTTCTTTGAAAATTCCCAAGCCATCATCAAGCACTTCTTTGCTACCGCATCCTTTTCTTATGAGGCCGGTTTCTATTTTCCTTCGACAAACGATAAAGGTGAAATCCTAAAGGATCAAAACGGTTTAGAGAGGGTCCGCTTTGCAGGCAGCTCTCTCTGCAAGAAGCCGGGCGTTAGTTAAATACTTATCAGCTCCCCGGTCAAATCACCGGTCTTGCGTAACTGCCCTTAGCGTTTCTGCAATCTTGGTTAGCTCTGTGCTTGGCAGTATTCTTTTCATGGGTTTGAACTCCTTTTTGACGACGGTTTGGTCTATCCCCGATGGTAGCTCAGACCGCTATCTTCTTACAGTCATTTTATGACGGGATCGCTAACTTATTGCCAATGATCCTCTCAGTGATATAATTCTATTTGCTAAAACCCGTCTTTAAGGCTAACCTATCAGAACGGGCCCATAGCTCAGTCGGTCAGAGCAGCGGACTCATAATCCGCGTGTCGTAGGTTCGAGTCCTACTGGGCCCACCATTCTTAAGCAGGCAAAATACTTAAGTCTCGCATTGCTTGGTCACCCCAAAAATCCCTTCTGCACTTGTTTTGCACTTGTTCGAAATCAGACCCGTTCGCCTCCCGGTCCTTGAAGTTCAAAATTTCCTTAAAAGAGGTGAATAAAAATGAGGCAAGTGATAAATGGGAAGATCCACGATACAGAGACCGTCTCCCTTTCGGCCGGGGGAACGAATTTACAGAAAAATTGGGACTTGATCCGCTGGCTTAAGGCTTGCAATATCTTAAAATATTGCTTAAATATCTTTAGGGCGATTGGCTCAGCGGGAGAGCGCTGCCTTCACACGGCAGAGGTCACAGGTTCAAATCCTGTATCGCCCACCAACGGAAAACACGACTTTAAATTAGCATGTTAGCCAGATGGCATCCAGCTAAGGATGCCATTTTTGCTTGGAGGCTACTTGATAAAACCCTCATTTGAAGAGTTTAAAGAGTTATATGCAGGCGGCCAACGAGTCGGTCTTCTCCTGCGAGCTGAGCGGAGAAGAGCTATTCGCTAAAGCCTTTCAGCGCGCAGGTGAAGATGGTTTCGTGCTTCTTGAGAGCCTTAAGGGGAGCGAAAAGATATCGCGTTACTCAATACTGGCCTTCGCTCCAATACTTTCCGTAACGGAAAAGGATGGAAAGACGCGAGTTTTTGACGGAGGAGGCGAAATAGTTACGGAAGAAGACGGGTTTAGGATTCTGGAAGAGATCATGTGGGAAAACGAGACCATGAGCCTAAAAGGGGCTCCGCCCTTTGTCGGCGGAGCAATCGGTTTTCTTTCGTACGATGCTCTAAGGAAGTTTGAGAAGATCCCCGATGAGAATCAAGATGACTTCGATCTTTCCGACCTATCCTTTAAAATCTACCAAACAGCCCTGGTATTTGATGCCTTAGAAGGTTCCTACAAGATCGTAACCACCTCTGATCGAAATATGGACCCAGCTCAAGCCTACGGTTTAGCTATCGAAAGAATAGATGCTTTCAGAAACCTCATAATGACCGGTTCTCGCAGGGCCCCCAAGGAACGCATGGTCGGTGAGATCACAGCCAACATGACAGAAAGAGAGTTCATGGCGATGGTAAGTCGGGCAAAGGATTATATTCTGGCCGGCGACATCTTCCAAGCCAATCTCTCAATTCGCCTAAGAACTCCGTTCATCGGGGACGGGTTTGAACTCTATCAAATCTTAAAAAAGATCAACCCATCCCCTTTTGCGGCCTATCTCAATTTCGGCGACTTGAGCATGGTCAGCTCCTCTCCCGAAAGACTACTTCTCATAGACGGCGGCCGGATTGCGACAAGACCGATTGCCGGCACCAGAAGACGGGGGGTCGACTTTAAAGAGGATGACAACCTTTCCTTGGAACTAATCCTAAACGAGAAGGAAAGGGCCGAACATATAATGCTTGTCGATCTGGAAAGAAACGACCTTGGCCGCCTATCGGTCTTTGGAAGCGTGAAAGTCGATGAATTGATGATTCTTGAGAAGTACTCTCACGTCATTCATATAGTTTCAAATGTCGAAGGCGACCTTTTGCCAAATAGCAGCTTAAGCCGTATCTTTTCGGCCACCTTTCCGGGCGGCACGATAACCGGTTGCCCCAAGATACGTTCGATGGAGATAATAGATGAACTCGAGCCGACAAAAAGGGGCATATACACGGGCTCAATCGGTTATATCAGCTTTTCGGGTAGAATGGACTTCAACATCGCCATTCGGACTATACTATTAAAAGGAGGCTTCGCCTTCGCCCAAGCGGGAGCGGGCATAGTTGCTGATTCCGATCCAAAAAGGGAATATCTAGAGAGTCTTCAGAAAGCGGAGGCGCTGATTAGCGCTTTAAGGGAGTACGGGAAATGAAAAGAGATATTATCTATTTAAACGGCGATTTTTCGACCGAAGATCTCGCTAGGATATCCCCGTTTGACAGGGGTTTTCTCTATGGGGACTCGGTATTTGAGAGCCTCAGGTCTTTCGGGCGCAGGCCCGCCTTCTTGGCTGAGCATCTTGAGAGGATCTCAAAATCGCTTGCAATAATGGGCATAGATATTCTTCTCGATCAAGGCGAAATCCTATCCATCATCGAAAAGCTTCACGAACTAAATGATCTATCAGACGCCTATATCAGGATCACCGTCAGCAGGGGGGAGGACCAGGGCGGGCCATTCAATCTGACCACAAAGAATCCAACCGTCCTAATTGTAGCAAGGGAGCTTAAGCCCTATCCGGATCGACTATACAAAGAGGGGATGAGGGTTGGACTCTTAAGGCGCGGCAGATCTTCAAACTCAATCTCCCACAAGATGAAGAGCACAAATTTAATCGAATCGATCCTCGCAAGAAAAGAGGATGGAGCCGGGTTAGATGAACTCGTTTTTCTTGACTCCGGCGACAGGCTTCTGGAAGGAACGGTAAGTAACATCTTTATCGTGAGGGGTGAATCCTTAATAACTCCCCCGATATCCAGACCGATTTTGCCGGGCATAACCCGCTCGGTCATAATCCTACTTGCCGAAAAGATCGGGATCGAAGTCAAGGAGGAGGATATTGAGCTGAGCGAAATTATCGGATCGGATGAAGCTTTTCTGACGAATTCACTGATGGGCGTCATGGCCATCTCGGAAGTATTCAAAGGGGGAGAGAGGCTAAAGCTCTTCTTACGTTCACACAAAGTTACGGACAGGCTCTCAACTCAGTATCTCGATCTTGCCAGGGGATAGTTTGAAAGAGGAAGCTTGGTTCATGTATCATCTCTCCTATAATCGATTAATAAGGGGTCACGTTGTCAAAGCTCTCTTACGATCTCGTTCTTAAAACCGATGGAGCCTCACGAGGCAATCCGGGTCACAGCGGAATAGGCGGCCAATTGGTTGACTCCGATGGAAATAACGTTCTCACTTTCAGTGAATACATCGGCCAAGCGACCAACAACGTTGCCGAGTACAAGGCCTTGATTTTTGGTCTTGATCAAGCAGCAAAGTTAAATGCTAAAGTTTTACTGATAAGTTTAGATAGCGAGCTTCTGGTCAAACAGATGAAAGGCGAGTATCGCGTCAAAAACCTTGGGCTTAAACCGCTACACGCTAAGGCTAAAGCCCTTGCTGACCACTTCGTGCGCGTCTATGTCGAGCATGTTTTTAGGGAGGAGAACCGGGAGGCCGACGCTCTTGCCAATCAGGCGATCGACCTCTTCCTTTCTGGAGACAAGGAGGCTTTCCATGATGAGACGCCAATTCAACCAGGCCTCTTTGATCAACAAATGCTTTAAGAAGGAGGAAGATGTTCGAGCTTAAGATCAAAACCCACTTTGATGCGGCGCACAGCTTAAGGGGCTATCCTGGGCCATGCCGCGATCTGCACGGTCACACCTTTGGGATCGACGTTACGTTGGCCGGAAGCGAGCTTGATGATATCGATATACTCTATGACTTTAGAGAGCTTAAAGACCAGCTAGGAGAGGTTTTGAGCGATCTTGATCACAAACACTTAAACGAGGTTCCGCCCTTCGATAAGCTATCGCCGACCGGTGAAAACCTGGCAAAATACCTTTTTGAAAGGATTAAGACTATTCTGCCAGAGAGAGTCGACTTGGTCAGGGTCGATGTTTGGGAGTCTCCAAACGCCTGCATATCCTATTATGAGCAAGGATCATAGATGAGGCTTGAAAAAGGATTGGTTCAAATATACACGGGAGAGGGGAAAGGGAAGACGACGGCCGCTCTTGGGCTTGGCGTAAGGGCTCTCGGATCGGATCTCAAGGTAATCCTCTTTCAGTTTTTAAAGGGGAGGCCCTCCGGGGAACTCAAAACAATAGAGGAGCATCTTTCCAACTTCAGCATCGAGAGGGATGGGGTTGAGACCTTCTCTTCTTATGGGTCGAAAAGACGCGATCACGAGAAGAGCCGAAGACTCTTTGAGCTTGCAAGGGATAAGGTGTTTTCAGGTGCCTATGATCTTGTGATATTGGATGAGATAAATGTCGCTTTGAGCCTTGGAGTAATCGAACTCAAAGAGGTTTTGGATCTGATTGCGAAGAAGCCCGATCACGTCGAACTCATCTTAACCGGCAGGGGCGCCCCCGACGAACTGATTGAAGCTGCAGACCTTGTGACCGAGATGAGGAAGATGAAGCATCCTTTTGATGCTGGAATCGGAGCTCGCAAGGGGATAGAGGAATAAAAAAATAGCCCCCCAGTGGGTTATCGAGACCCGCGCCTCTATCAACCATGGGGGGAAAATCAAAGTCCCAAGAAACCTTCATTGAGTTACCCCTTACTTGCAAGCTTTCCTTTTCGTACCCTCAAATTGGCTCGTTACTCGGCCTCCTCTCACGACTTGGCCTTTCTCTCCCCTCTATCGGGCCGCTACTGGTAGACTTGCTTTCAAAGTACACCTCGTAGGACTTCTTGGGACTATTTCTAGGTTAACACAAGAGAAATCCTTGTCAATACGGATCTATGTGGGCTTTTATTTTTCTTCTCGGCGGAGTCAAAATTTTATCGGATTTCTTGAGAGCGATGATGACGGAAATACTTGTTTAACTGGTCATTTTTCGATCAAGCTCAAAGCGGGCAATCTTCCGCTAAAAGTATTAAAATTCTTAAAGCTTTGGATTTAAATTGCCAATCGAATAAGTTAGAAGCTTCTATCCGGCTAAGATTGTTGTGAAGCATATTTAGCCCAAGAGTGGATAATATTCTATGATTAGAAATATCCGCCGGATTATCGGGGCGGACGCGGGAAGGCACCCGCCCTCTTGCTTGCCTTAATCTTCATAATTTGTTAAATTTTAAAGGGAAGTAGGCTGGGTAATCGCTCTGAGAAATCGGAGAGGAAAGTCCGGACTCCAAAGGGCAGGATGCCTCGTAACACGAGGGCGGAGTGATCCGACGGAAAGTGCCACAGAAAAGAAAACCCCCGCGCATAGCCGCGAGGAAAGCTGAAACGGTGAGGTAAGAGCATCACCAGCTCCGTCGCAAGGCGGAGGCTTGGAAAACCCCATCCGGAGCAAGGCCGAATAGGGAAGGAATCGGGGCGGCCCGTCCCGTCACAACTTCCGGGTTGGCTGCATGACTTGGGCGGCGACGCCCGAGCTAGATGAATGATTACCCAGCCCCTTAATGGGGCGGACAGAATCCGGCTTACAGGCCGACTTCCCCTTATAATCCAAACACCAATTCCGCCCTGCGGAAAATCGATCTTTCGGTCGAAAATATTGCTATAAAAACATGGCGGGGCGCTGTTCTCTTTGATTGTAGCCGGCACCCTCGCCTCTGCCATGATCTCCCCATCATCACTTCTCTCCAAATCCGGACTTAGGCTTAAGTTTTGACTCATTTTACTCACCTCTTATCTCAAATTTTTGAGACAAACAAAAAAGAAACCAATTCTCCCTCGATAATGGTCAAACCGGTTTTTCTGATGAGATGAAAGACTTAAATCTCTTTCGGTAACTTGGCCGCCATTTCCATTCCAGGATTTAAGTCCGCAGCTTTGCGTCATCCTCGTTTTTGAGGTGTTGCCTTAATTAAGAGAAGTGGATCCTATGCGTTTGTCAAAGAGCCTTCATTAGCCTTTATCGGCAGATTCAAAAAAAATTTAATCTCTTTTATCAGCATCAATAACACTTTTAGCAGCTAAATGTGGTTTCAGTCCTTTCGCGGTTGTAATTGAAGGGGAGAAATTACTAAATTTTTTCAAATTTTTGCCGAAAATCACAAAAAAATGTTGAAAAGTGGAAGAAAATGGATTAAAGTGGAAATCAAATATGGAAGTTGGAGGAGTGGCTTGTTTTTAGGGGAGTTCGAACACTCACTAGATGAAAAGGGAAGGCTGATACTTCCGGCCAAGTTTCGCGATGCTCTAGCCGATGGGGTCGTCATCACCGTCGGTATGGAGAAATCGCTCTTTATAATCCCAAAGACCGAGTGGCCGAGCTGGGAGGATAAGATCAGGTCTCTTCCGCTCGCCAAAAAAGACGCAAGAAAGTTCTCCAGGTTCTTCTTTGCCGGAGCCAGCGAGGAAGAGATCACCAAGCAGGGGAGGATTTCAATACCGGCCAACTTGAGAGATTATGCCGGTTTGGATAAGACCGTAATCATAATCGGCGTCTCCGATCGCCTAGAGATTTGGGACAAGGAGAGCTGGCTCAATTATCAAAACGATGCCATGGAGTCTTACTCCGATATAGCTGAGGATCTTTTGATCTGAAGGGTTGAGAATTAAATACGGCGATCAAGTTTGCTGGCCGAGAGCAAAGGATGAGTCTTAAACCTTGGGCGGGTAGAGACGATATCTTGGCCCTAAGAGTCGACAAAAGAGGCATAAACGGGGCTCTCGGCCGGCAAAAAATGTGAGAGAGATGAACGAAGAACATATACCGGTCCTTTTGAAAGAAACACTCTTTCATCTCGACCTCAAACCCGGAAATCTTATCATCGACGCAACGGTAGGCAGGGGAGGTCATGCCCTTGGAATACTCAAGGCGATTGGACCAAAGGGCAGGCTTCTGGGGCTGGATAAGGATATAACCGCTCTAAAGAGCGTGGAAAAGAACCTTGAAAACTTCAGCGAAAACGTGGTCTTGGCCAAGGGCGATTTTACCAACGTGGCCGAGCTAGCCAGATCAATACTGGGCTTTAAAAGAGTCGATGGGGTTCTTATGGATCTTGGTCTCTCATCCCCGCAGCTTGATCAAGCAGAACGGGGTTTTAGTTATCGATTTGACGCCCCGATCGATATGAGGATGGATAGAGATCAGAAACTTTCCGCTTACGACGTTGTCAACGAATACTCGAAAGAAGAGCTCGCTTCAATTCTCAAAACTTACGGAGAGGAGAGGTGGGCAAGCCGGATCGCCTCGTTCATAGTCGAAGAGAGAAAGAGGGGTCCGATCAAAACCACCTTCGAATTGGTTGAGATCATCAAGGCGGCAATACCGGCCAGCGCTCGCCGGCGAGGAGGCCATCCGGCAAAACAGAGTTTCCAAGCGATAAGGATTGAGGTCAACGGTGAGCTCAAAGCACTTTCTGAAGGCCTCAAAGGTGCAAGCGAGATATTAAATTTAGGCGGAAGGTTGGTGGTCATCACTTACCACTCGCTTGAAGACCGGATCGTAAAAGAGTTTTTCAAAAAGATGAGTTTTCGCTGCAGTTGCTCGAGCAGAGCACCAATATGTACCTGTGGGAAAGAACCGGTCTTTAAGATATTGACCAAAAAACCGGTTAAACCGGAAGAAGAAGAGATATTGACGAATCCGCGCTCTAAAAGCGCGAAGCTTAGAGCGGCTATCAAAATTGGTGAAGTATAAAGAAGGTGCTAAGTGGAAACGGCAAGAAGGCTTGAAAGTCAAAGATTAACGTTATCAAAGAGGAACCTAAGGTTGGTCGAGGGAGAGAAGAGGCCCCTTCTTTCGGGCCGCATCTTGAGCCTGCTTTTGGTCATAATCTGTCTTAGTATTCTATTTAACGTGATTCAGAGAACCTCGGTTATCGAAAACAGCATGAAGGAAGATAATCTGATCAAGACCCTGCAAGAGGAGAAACTTTATAAAGAGAAGCTGATGGCCGAGATAGCTCAACTTAGGTCGCCGGAGCGGATAGAGGAGATTGCAACAATCAAACTCGGGATGGTG
>JBBIRY010000029.1:0-9380 GCA_037441605.1 Actinomycetota bacterium
TTAAGGCTTGAGAAGAACCTTGTTATTTTGGTTGGGATCTCCTTTGCCCCCTCTGGTAGCTCTCCGCCATAGGCGGTGAAGAAGACGGCCAAGCCGGCGGCCAATACGAGAAGTAATATCAAAAGCCGCTTGTTTCTTCTTTTTTTGGCCAACCTTCTTGTCAGCCTTATGCCCTGTCCTTGGATGAAATCTCCCTTTTTAAAGAATGGAGCCAATTCCACACCTCAAACGATCGTGGATGGATATTTTTTCCCATCCGAATCAGATACACCAACGATTGCCCGTATGCCGCCGCAAACGCATCCGTTATGTCGCCAGCCGACCGATCCCTTAATCGGCCGACTCCATCATAGTCTCGACCCAATTCTATCTTATCAGCTATATATATTAGCATATCGAAAGGGGCCATGGGCACCTTGGCCAAAGTATGGTGAGAGATGGCATTGAGCACCTCAGGATCTTCGATCCCAAATTCGCTTTGGGCAAGCCCCGCCCCAACCGGCCCATGCAAGAGGCCAGGGTTCTCCCTTTCAAAGTCACCAACCTCAATTCCCATTTTAAGAGCCAGCGCGACAAGATCATCTGGCCTCCGGTCCTTGGCCAAGTCATGAAGGAGTCCGGCTAAGGCAGCTCTCTCGGTGTTCAGACCAAACCTTTGGGCTAACCTTGCGGCCTCATCCATAACCCTAAGCGAGTGATCGAAGGTCTCGCTTGAAAGCCTCTCCTTAAGCCTTGAAATAAGCTTTTCGTTTTGGGCTTGAACGCTCATTCTACGTAGAATCCCGACTTTAAGATGTAGTTGGCAACCCCTTCGGGGAGAAGATATCTTATCGGATGAGAGCCTTTAACTCTGGCCCTGATATCGGTCGAGGAGATAGCTAAGGCCGGAACCTCGATGATATCTATTTGGGGCCGGCCATGCGGAGTCTTGGAATCGACGTAAGGCAAGATATGCAGCTCTTCGAATTTCGTAAGCGAATAACCGGGCCTGGTCGCCGCTATGAACCTGCACATCTTGGCCAGTTCATCATCGTCTTTCCAGGTGATTATCTCCAAAATTGCGTCCGCCCCCGTTATGAAGAAGAGTTCGGCATCCCGGCCGAAGAAATCTTTGAAATACCTTATCGTATCGACGGTGTAGGATGGACCCGGCCTATCCACTTCAACCCTGGAGACCTCAAAATCCGGATTGGAGGCGGTCGCGATGACGCACATCAGATAACGCTCGACCGGATCCAAAGACTTTCGGCCGTCCTTGTGGGGAGGGGTGCCGGCCGGAACGAAGATCACCTTTTTAAGGCCGAACTGAACCAGAGCCTCTTCGGCCGCGACCAGGTGTCCGTTGTGTATCGGGTCGAAAGTGCCGCCCATGATGCCTATCTTCAAGGTCATCCTTCCGCTCTTTGGGGCTTTTTAGCCGCGTATCTGACCGGTCCCTAAGGCCACATATTTCATCGAAGTCAAGGAGTCAACTCCCATCGGGCCACGAACGTGGAGCTTCTGGGTGCTTATGCCCATCTCGGCCCCGAGACCGTACTGACCGCCGTCGGTAAAACGGGTCGATGCGTTGACGTAGACGGCTGCCGCGTCGACTTCATCGGTAAAGCGTTTGGCGGAGGCGTAATCTTGGGTGACGATGGCCTCTGAGTGTTTGGTTCCGTAATTGTATATATGAGCGATCGCATCGTCCAATGAGGTCACTATCTTGACGGCGATCTTTAGATCTAAATATTCCGCATGCCAATCATCTTCGGTTGCAGCCTTAGCTTTGTCGAATATTGAAACGACGCGCTCGCAGCCGTAGATCTCTACTCCCGCTTTGGATAGTTCGATTAAGAGATCTTTGGCAAGGCCGCTTTCGAGATGGTTCTGATGAATGAGAAGCGATTCGGCCGCGTTGCAGACCCCTGGCCGCTGGCACTTGGCATTTATGATTATGCTTTTAGCCATGACATGATCGGCTGAGCTATCGATATAGACATGACAATTTCCGACTCCGGTCTCGATGACGGGCACGGTGGAGTTCTCGATGACCGAATTTATGAGTGAAGCGCCGCCTCTTGGAATCAAGACATCGACATAGCGATTGAGTTTCATCAGCTCCAAGGTTAAAGCCCGGTCGGTGTCGGCCACAGACTGGATAGCGTCCTTGGGAAGACCGGCTGCTGCCGCCGCTTCGGCTATGACTTTGGTAAGGGCAAGATTTGAATTCACCGCAATCGAGCTTCCCCGCAAGATAACAGCATTTGAGGCTTTGAGCGAGAGCCCGGCCGCATCGACCGTAACGTTGGGGCGGGCCTCATAGATGATGGCGATTACCCCGAGCGGAACTCTGACTCTTTGAACCTTAAGCCCGTTCTTAAGGCGCCATCCGGCCATAACCTCGCCGATTGGATCCTTTAGGGCAGCGATCTCGTAGAGACCGCTCGCCATATCCTTCAACCTTTCCCCAGTTAAAAGGAGGCGATCCATGAGAGCCTTTGATATCTCCCTCTTTTTGCCTTCGGCCATATCCCTAGCGTTTGCGACCAAAATCTCATCCTTGTTCGCAAGCAATGCTTTGGCCATGGCGAAAAGCGCCTCGTCCTTCTGTGCCGGCGATGCTTTGGCCAGCATGACTGAGGCCGCTTTGGCTCTCTTTCCGATTTCAATTATTTCGCTCACCTATCGGTATCCCCCTTTGGAAATGATCTGATCAGAAGACGACCAAGCAGTCCCGGTGGATCAGCTCCTCGCTTGCGCCCTCAATCCCTTCTGCCGCTAGATCCTTGGCTTTGAGCCCCTTTATCCTCTCGATCTCTGATGAGCCATAGTTGGTAAGACCTTTGGCGAAGGCCTTACCCTCATCATCGACGACATCTATGGCATCGCCAACGGAGAATTTCCCGCTATGATCGACTATGCCGGCCGGAAGAAGGCTCTTTCTCCCCTCGACTATCGCCCGCTTGGCCCCGGCATCGACCATGACCTTGCCCTTAGAGGCCTTTCCAAAGGCTATCCAGAGTTTCTTGGCCGAAAGCCTTCTTTTGGACGGCCTGAAAGTTGTGCCGACTTCACGGCCCAGAGCCGCATCGACTATCACATTTTCTCTCATCCCATCGGCGATGATCATGGCCACCCCGCTCATGGTGGCTATCTTAGCCGCTCTTATCTTGGTCACCATCCCGCCCGATCCAAACCGGCTGGCTGATCCGCCGGCTAAAGACTCGATCTCATCGGTGATCTCATCGACCACGCAGATCATTTCGGCCTCGCTGTCGATATTGGGGTCGGTCTTGCAGAGCCCCTTGATGTCAGAGAGGAGAATCAGAAGATCGGCACCGACCAGACCGGCCACAAGGGCAGCTAAGGTATCGTTCTCACCGAACTTGATCTCATCGACGGCTGTAGTGTCATTCTCGTTGACGATGGGCACGACTCCGAGCTCAAAAAGGCGATTTAAGGTATTTCTGGTATTTAGATAATGCTGACGATGAGTCGTATCAAACTGGGTGACTAAAACCTGACCCACCTTGATATTGAACCTTGCAAAGAGATTGGAGTAACGCTCTATCAAGAGCCCTTGACCGACCGAGGCTGAGGCCTGAAGGGAAGGTATGTCTTTGGGCCGCTCAGTCAAGCCAAAACTCTCCATACCGGCCGCAATCGCCCCGGAGGTGACGATCAAGACCAGATCGCCCGCCTCTTTGACTTTGGCCACCTGACCGACGAGTTTTTCCATCTTCGATTCATCGAGTCTGCCGGAATCGGTCGTTATCAAGCTCGAGCCGACTTTGACGACAATCTTTCTTCTCTCAGCCACCCTCAAAAATCCTTTTTTGCCTGGTTGCATTAAATTTAATTCTCGGCGGGGCGAAAGTCAAACAATTGGGAGGCGATGATGATCTTGTCGCCCTCTTTGGCACCGGCCTTAAGAAGGGCCTCCTCAACCCCGACCTTCTTCAATCTGCCCTGGAGGTAAAGGACGGCCTCATCATTATCGAGGTCGGTCATAACTACCATTCTCTCGACGCCCCGCCCTTTGACGATGAAGTGATCATCCTTTCGCTCGACTTCAAAGAAGCTTTCTTCTTTCTCCTTATCGAGCTTATATAGCCTAAATGAGCCGCTTTGGGCGATTACCTCATCCGGCGGAGTTATGGTTAGTTTCTGGCTTATCAACCAAGAAAGTTCATCTATTCCCTCCCCCGTCTTGGACGAGATTGGGATGAAGGGATAACCTTTGGCCCCAAAATACTCCTTGGCTTTCGAGAGATTTTTTCTTGCGCTTTCGATGTCGATCTTATTTCCGGCCACTATCACCGGCCGGTTTGAAAGCGAGGAGTCATACATGACAAGCTCTCTTTGGATCGTCTCAAAATCATCCTCAAAAGACCTCCCCTCAAGTTGGGCCAGATCGATCACATGAACCAGAATTGCGGTGCGGGAGATATGTCTTAAAAAATCATGACCCAAACCAACGCCGAGGTGTGCTCCCTCGATCAGACCCGGAATATCCGCCATGACGAAGCTTTGACCATCGGGTAGATTTACGACCCCAAGATTCGGCACTATCGTCGTAAAATGGTAATCCGCTATTTTGGGTTTGGCCCGCGAGACCCTGCTTATCAAGGTGGATTTACCGACATTGGGGTAACCGACAAGACCGACATCGGCTAAGAGCTTAAGTTCCAACTCGATCTCAGCTTCCTCGCCTGGCTCTCCCCGCTCGGCAAATCTGGGCAGCTTTCTTGAGGCCGACACAAAATGGGCATTACCCCTTCCTCCTCGGCCGCCTTGAGCAACGACGGCCTCCATGCCGCCCTCGGTCAGATCAAAGATGACCCGGCCGGTAGCGTCCTTGACCACCGTTCCCGGAGGAACCGAAAGGATCGTGTCCTCTCCCCTGCGGCCGTGCTTGTTGTTGCCTTGACCGTGCGTTCCCCGGCCGGCCGCAAAACGCTTTCGGTAGCGGAAGTCGATAAGAGTCCTAAGGCCCTCATTCACCCGCAAGATAACGCTGCCGCCATCGCCGCCGCCTCCGCCGTCGGGGCCGCCTTTAGGGCGATACTTTTCGCGGTGGAGGCTGACGCAACCATTTCCTCCGTCGCCTCCTTTAACCGATATTCTTGCCTCATCTATAAACATCAAATCACCTTAAGTTAATTAAAAAGCAAAAAGTTCTGACCGGCATGTCAGAACTTTATTTTGGACGGATATCTCAAAAAAGTGATCTCTTTTGGGCCTGGCTTTAAGCGCCGGCTACCACCTCGACCCGCTTCTTGTTGCGGCTCTCATAGAATCTTACGACCCCATCGGTCAAGGCAAAGAGAGTGTCGTCGCTCCCCCGTCCGACTCCGGCCCCCGGAGCTATCTTGGTTCCTCTTTGACGAACTATTATGCTGCCGGCCTTAATGCTTTGACCGCCATGTGTTTTTACGCCCAGTCGTTTAGCTTTACTATCCCTGCCATTCCTGGTGCTGCCCATTCCTTTTTTATGTGCCATCTAAACCCCCAATAAACGGTATTAGCCCGATTAAAGACTACTCTTTTTCTTTCTTCTCTTTGGCCGCTTTGGTCTCTTTCTTTACGGCTGGTTTGGCTTCTTTCTTTGCAGCCGGCTTTGCCTCTTTCTTGGGCGCTGGCTTTTCTGCCGCCTTCTTGACCGGGGCCTTCTTAGCTGTCTCAGCTTTTTTTACGGTTTCGGTCTTCTTGGCCGGAGCTTTCGTTGCGGTTTCGACCTTCTTCTCTTTGACGGGAGCCTCGGTAATCTTTACCTGAGCCTCCGTCGCCTCCTCTTTGATTGGCTCTTCCGCCTTTAATTTGGCCTCTTCATCAAGCTTCTTTACGGCCGGTTTTACGGTAGTGATAGCCTTGACACTTTTGCCGTCTATCGAGAACTCATCGATCTTGACCTTGGTTAAGAGTTGACGATGACCGTTTTTTCTCTTATAGCCCTTTTTGGCCTTATACTTGAAGACTATGACTTTTTTATCTTTGATCTGCTCGACAACAGTGCCAAATACCTTGACATTTTCTAGCTCGCTTGGAGAGACCAACTTCTCTTTTTCGGATGACAAAAGCAAAACTTGGTCGAATTCGACTACCTCTCCGACCTTGGAATCGAGCTTCTCAACGGCAATTATCTTGCCAGGCTCGACCTTTACTTGTTTTCCTCCCGTTTTGATGAACGCGTACAGTTTTACTTCCTCCTTTTTATTGACACAGCGTAAAATGTTATATCAGAAATCGGGCCGTGTCAATCGGAATTCCTTAAAATACCGGCAAGAATCCTTCTTAAATTAAAGCGATTCCCTTTGGCTGAAACGATAAAATCATCGAGAGCAACCTCTTCATCCTCAACCAGATATATCGCCTTGCCGCTCTTCTTCTTGAGCCCTTTAAGCCTTATGGCCCCATCATCCATGAGAAACCTTGCTGCCTTGGGGTTGAGCTTAAAGATGAAGGCTTTTTCGCTGTTTGATACGGCAAATTGAAGGAGTCTTCTTTTGAGTTCTATCAAAATCGTCTCGCTCGACTTGACCTTGCCCGATCCTAAGCAACAAGGACAATCCTCAAAGACGATACCACTCAGTCCCTCCGTCACGTTCTTTCTGGTCATCTCGATCAACCCCAGCTTGGAAATCTCGACGACCTTGCTCTTGGTCCTATCTTTGGCCAACGCTTCACCTAGGGCCTTGGATACCTTCTTTCGATTCTTTGATTCGGTCATATCGATAAAATCGATCACGATCATGCCACCGATATCTCTAAGACGGATCTGCCTGACAACTTCGACCACGGCTTCCATGTTGGTCTTTATGATCGTCTCTTCTAGGCTGGTCTTTCCGATATATTTGCCCGTATTGACATCGATCGTCGTCAACGCCTCGGTGCGGTCTATGGTCAGATGGCCGCCTGAGCGCAGCCAGACCTTCCTTTCGAGTGAATCCTCTATCTGAGAATCTATGCCGTACTTTTCGAATAAGGGGATGCCGTCGGAAAAGAGGCTGACCGATCCCACAAGCTCGGGATTGGCCTTTTTTAAGTAGGAGGTGATCTTCTTGAACTTATCTGATGAGTCAACGATCAGATTCTTGAAATCGCTGGAGAAGACATCTCGAACGATCTTTAAGGCCAGCTCCTCTTCAAAGTGAACGAGCTTTGGCGCCTTCGCTTTTGAAAGGCGGGACTTTATCTCTTTCCAAGTCGTTTTGAGATAATTCAGATCCTTCTTAAGATCGCCCAAGGTCGCGTCTTCGGCGTCGGTTCGCACGATCATGCCCATATCTTTAGGCTTAATCGTGGCGGCAAGTTCCTTTAGGCGCGCCCTCTCATCTTCAGGCAGTTTCTTGGAGAGGCCGACCCCGCCGCCCAAGACCATCAGAACCAGGTATTTCCCGGCCAAGCTTATGTGGGTGGTGACTCTGGCTCCCTTTGTGCCCATCGGATCCTTTATCACCTGAACCAGGATATCTTGACCCTTCTTTAGAACATCCTGAATCTTAAGATTAGCCGGATCGGGGGCATCTTTGGGAAAGATCACCTCATCAACATAGAGAAATCCATTTTTGGCAAGCCCGATATCGACGAAGGCCGCCTCCATTCCGGGAAGAACGTCCTTTATTTTGCCAAGGTAGATATTCCCGACCGATGAGAAAGACGAGCTTCTTTCGGCATAGATCTCTACTAGACGCCTATCCTCGATGATGGCAACCCTGGTCTCGTCCTCATCGGAGGAGATCAGTATCTCCTTTACCTCTTCTAGCTCAATTTTTGACTGATTCAAATTTCAATTCTCCAGTTATTCATATGACTCAAAAAACCCATCAAAGATTTTAGCATATTGGCCGATCCTTCTGACATCGATTATGCGCTCTTTCTCCAAATTAAGCTCGGCAAAGAGAAGAGAGATGAATATATCCGGCCCAATCTCGTTTGGGTTTGCCAAAGAGAGCAGGAGACGCAACTTATAAACGTTATCGAATGACTCATTCAAATCCGACCTAATTACCGCCTCTTTGGTTAAGACCCTTCGCTCAAGGCCCCGCTTAACAAAAGCAAGCTCGTTCTTTGAAAGAAGGCTGTCCAAGGTGGCTTTAACCCGGGCCAAATCGATACCCTTGGCCTCAAACTCTATCTCATACTCGGCCGCCTTAACCGACTTTCCGATCTGAGGAATATCGCCCGTCAATTGAGTGGCACTCAAAAACTTAAGTCCCTCGGGAGCGTTTTCGTTAAGCCGGCTTAAAATTTGAGCGGTTTCTACCATCTGATGAAAATATATATCGAAATACTCGGCCTCGCTTAAGATGCCGACTCCAAGCGCCGGCGAAAAGGAGAGTTTGATTCTGGGATTGAAGCCTTCCGTCATCGCCGCTTCAATCTTTGAGCGCCTTATCGTCCGCTCGATGCTTCTTATCAGATCCAAGTGAGAGATATACGCAAGCCGTCCAAGTTTTGAATATTTTACTCTGACTCTAACCAAAAAGTCTGCCCTCCGCCCAAATCAACATAGTCCGCATCTTTTGCAACCCGGTCCCAAGCAGCCCTGGCTCAGCCTTCCTTCGCCCGCCAAAAGGTACTCGGTTTTGAGAAACTCTTCGCTCACCCCGGTCGAAAGATGGCTCCAGGGAAGAATCTCTCCAAGATCCCTCTTTCTCAAATAATCTTCAAATGAGAGGCCCTCCTCTTCAAGGGCCTCCTGCCAAAGATTGAAGGAGAATAGCTCCTTCCAGGAGTCAAATTTTGCCCCCTTCTCAAAGGCCCTCAAGAGAACGGCTGAAAGCCGCCTATCTCCTCTGGCAAGAAGCCCTTCGACCGCGCTCATCTTGGCATCGTGCCACTTTAAGCTGACGGCCCGCATCGTAAGCCGTCTCTTTAGATAATCCTGTTTCTCCTCTATTTCGGCGAGTGAGACCTGTTCTGCCCATTGAAACGGGGTGTGCGCTTTGGGCACAAAACTCGAGAGGCTGACGGATATCTTCAAGCGATGCGCTTTTCTTTTGGGAAGGCTATCTTTGCCAATCCGATGGATCTTTTCAACCAGATCGACTATGCCCTCAAGGTCTCGGGTTCCTTCAGTCGGCAGACCGATCATGAAGTAGAGTTTGATCTTCTCCCAGCCGCCTTCAAAAGCGGCCTTGACCGTCGAGAGTATCTCCTCTTCGGTCAGGTTTTTATTTATCACGTCTCTAAGCCTTTGGGTTCCGGCTTCTGGAGCAAAGGTGAGGCCGGTTCTTTTGACCCTCTGAATCTCTTTTGCCAGATCCAATGAGAAGTTATCCATCCGAAGCGATGGGAGCGATATGGCCACTCTCGCTGACTCAAGCTCAACCATTGCCGTCTGGACTATTTCTTTTATATTCTCATGATCGCTGCTGCTCAAGGAGGCAAGTGAT
>JBBIRY010000030.1:0-8953 GCA_037441605.1 Actinomycetota bacterium
TATAATAGGCGATCACGAGATGGCCAAGGTGACCAAAGATTCGATAACCGTCACCGATTTTGAAGGTGGGCCGGTTGAGAAAGAAGTTATGAAGGTCACCTGGGATGAGGAGGCGGCCGAAAAGGGCGGCTTCGAAGACTTCATGCTCAAAGAGATCTTCGAGCAGCCGAAAGCCATCAAGGAGACGCTTCGTGGTAAGCTCAGGGCGAGCGGCGGGGTCACCTTGGAAGATCTCGATTTTAGCCGCGAAGAGATAGCCCTCTTTAACAAGATAGTCATCCTGGCCTGCGGCACCTCATACCACGCCGGCCTCATCGCCAAAAAGGCGATCGAGAAATGGGTCGGGGTTCCCGTCGAAGTCGATATCTCGTCGGAATTTAGATATTCCGACCCTTTTCTGGATGATGCGGCCCTGGTCATCGCCATCACCCAGTCGGGTGAAACGGCCGATACCTTGGCCTCGGTGCGTGAGGCAAAACGAAAAGGGGCTAAGGTTATCGGGGTAACCAATGTGCTTGGCAGCACCATCACCCGCGAGGCCGACGCCTCTCTTTATACTCACGCCGGGCCCGAGATTGGGGTGGCTGCAACCAAGACCTTCGTCTGTCAGATCGCTCTTCTCTTCGCCTTCGCCCTCTATATGGCCGAGGCGCGCGGCACACTTGAAATCGGCGAAATCCAGACCATTCAAGCCGAACTTGAAAAGATACCCGGCTGGATAGAGGAGATACTTGAGGAGAAAGAGGTCGTCGAAGCGGTCTCAAAGGCCGTCTCGTCCTGTGAGGACTTTCTCTTCTTGGGCCGAGGGGTGGGTTTGCCGGTAGCTTTGGAGGGAGCCTTAAAACTTAAAGAGATCTCCTACATCCACGCCGAAGGTTACGCTGCCGGCGAGATGAAGCACGGACCGATTGCTCTGATCGATGAGGGGGTTCCGGTCGTCGTCGTGGTGACGGCAAGCCAGACTCATGAGAAGATTTTGGCCAACGTTCAAGAGGTTAAGGCGCGCGGAGCCAAAGTGATAGGTATAGCCTCCAACGGCGACGACGAGGCCGAAAAGGTCATCGATCATGTCTTGTATGTGCCAAGCGCAAGCGAGATCGTCTCGGCCATTCTGGCCGTCATTCCGCTGCAGCTCCTCTCCTACTATATCGCCAAGATTAGAGGCTGCAATGTCGATCAGCCTCGCAACTTGGCTAAAAGCGTGACGGTTGAGTGATCCCCTACCGAAAAGGGCAGTCCAAATGCTTAAGGGCATAGGGATAGATATAGTCGAGATCGCTCGCATAGAAAGAGCCATGCTCCGCCGCCCCCGTTTCAAGTGGCGGGTCTTCACCGAGGGCGAAATAACCTACTGCGGCACCAAACCCAATCCCGCCCTTCATTACAGCGCCCGCTTTGCGGCCAAGGAGGCCATCTTAAAATCAATCGGCACCGGTTTTAGAGGAGTCAAGTGGACCGATATCGAAATTTGCAGAGACGAGCATGGTCGCCCCTACGCCTTATTCACCGGTCTTGCCAAAGGCAAACTTGAGGAGCTCGGGGTGGCTGATGTCTTAATCAGTCTATCCTTTACCTCAGGCAGCGCTGTGGCTATGGCTGCGGCCATCATGAAGAAGGGGGATTGATATGCGGGTTGTCGCGCTTGAAGAGATGCAAGAGATAGAGCGAAAGATAGTCAAGGAGTCAGAATTATCCCTTTATGATCTGATGGAGATGGCCGGAAAGTCTCTCTTCGATGAGATCTCAAGTACGATCGATGAGAGCGGCCGTGTGGTCGTCGTCTGTGGAAAGGGCAATAACGGCGGCGACGGCTTGGTTGCATCCAGACTCCTTACCGAGGCCGGTTATAAGGTAGATACCTTTGTTCTAGCCAAAAACGATGTCGAAGAGGTCAAGGAGTCAGATCTCGCCAAAGAGGCGGGCGAAGCGTTGCAGAGACTCCTTAGGATCGGCGGGGCAAGACCCCTCTCCTACCCCACCCTGGACGATTTCAAATCGGCTTTGAGCAAGGCAAACGTGGTGATAGATACCATCTTCGGGGTAGGTATCAAGGGTAGCATAAAAGCGCTTGCCGAGAGTGTTATCGAGATAATCAACACATCCGGTCTCCCTATAATCTCCGCCGATGTTCCTTCGGGCATTGATCCCGGCAAGGGGACTCTTATAGGTCCTCACATCAAAGCGACAAGGACGGTCAGCTTTTTGGCACCCAAGCTCTCATCCTATCTCTTTCCGGCAGCCGCTCACTTCGGCAAGGTCAGGGTGGACGATTTTGGGCTATCTGCTCAAATGCCTAAGATATTTGAAATCGGTCTTGCCAAAGTATTCTCCGCAGAGGAGATAAAGAATCTCCTTCCCGTTCATCCCCGCGATGTGCACAAAGGGAGCCGGGGCAGGGTGCTCATAATAGCCGGATCGACCGGCATGACGGGGGCCGCATACTTGGCCGCTCAAGCCGCTTTGAGATGCGGGGCGGGAACCGTCTATCTGGCTGCTCCCAAAAGCATTTGTGATATCCTCTCGGTCAAACTTACCGAAGTGATAATCCTTCCCATGGACGAGACGGAAGGCGGGAGCCTTGCCCCTTCGGCTAAGGATGCGATCTTAGAGGAGTGCTCTACGGTGGAGGCGGTTGCCTTAGGGCCGGGACTCAGCTTAGACAAGAAGACCGTCTCTTTGATTCAATCCTTGGTTGAGAGCATCGAAAAACCCCTCATTTTGGATGCGGACGGAATAACCGCCATGGTCGGCAAATTGAGCGTCTTGAAGAAGAGAAATGAGCCCTTGGTCTTGACCCCTCACCCCGGCGAGATGGCCAGGCTATTCTGCCAGGAGCCGGCTGCCATCCAAAATGACCGTCACGGCTGTGTTCGTCGTTTTGTAGAAGAGACCGGAAAAGTGGCTCTCCTTAAGGGCCCCTTCTCCTTCATCGGCTCCCCTAATGGTGCAGCCTTAAATCCGACCGGAAACCGAGGGATGGCAACGGCCGGAGCCGGTGACGTCTTAACCGGGATGATAGCGGCCTTTGTGGCTCAAAAAATTGAGCCCTACGAGGCGACCGTTCTTGCGGCTTATCTGCACGGCTTGGCGGGTGACCTTGCATCTTTTGATCTCACCGAGCATTGTCTGAATGCGACCGACATAATTGAACACCTACCCAAAGCCTTTGGCGAACTACTGAAAGGAGAATGAGATGACGGAGAGACTGGCCAAAGATATCATGACCAAAGAACCCGTAACCCTGAACGAGAACATGGCGGTCAAAGCCGCCGCCGAGATACTCCTAGCAAATGGGATCGGCGGAGCCCCCGTTTTGAGCGAGACCGGGGAGATGGTTGGCATAATAGGCGAGAAAGATCTCATAATGGCCGATGTAAAATTGGACTTTCCGAGCTACATCCATCTTTTGGATGGCTATATATATCTTGGGGGACTCAAGAAGTTCGAAGAGAATCTAAAAAAGGCGGTGGGCGCCAAGGTCAAGGACGTGATGACTGAGACGGTAATCACGGTCGACGCCTCCGACACCGTCAGGGATGTGGCGACCAAGATGGTCAGAGAAGATGTGGCCAGGGTTCCCGTCTTGGATGGCGGCCAATTGGTCGGCATCATAACCAAGGCCGATATCATGAAGGACATAATCAGGGGCGATTGAACCGATGACAGAAAATGAAGCTATCCGCCCGGCCTGGGCTGAGATAGATCTTGGGGCGATAAAGCGAAACATCCGCTCACTTAAGGGACGATTAAAACCCAAAACACGGTTCATGGCCGTGGTCAAGGCCAATGCCTATGGTCATGGCGACGTCCAAGTTTCCAAGGCCGCCCTTGAGGCCGGGGCTGACAGGCTAGGGGTTGCCCTGATTGAAGAGGCGGTAAAACTTAGAGAGGCTTCCATTTCGGCTCCGATACATGTTTTGAGCGACATTCCGGCTCATGGGGCTGAGGAAGCGGTTCAAAACGATCTCATCCTGACCGTCTCTTTGATGGAGACGGCAATGGCCACTTCGGTGGCCGCCTCTCTCCTGGGCAAGCGGGCCAAGGTTCACATCAAGGTCGATACGGGCATGAATCGTATTGGCATTCGCCCGGCCGAGGCTAAGGATTTCATCGAAAGGGTGGCCGAGATGGATGGGATCGAGGTCGAGGGTGTCTTCACACATTTTGCGACCGCCGGCGAGGACGATGAATTCATGCTTAGACAGCTCCATAAGTTTGAGGATCTTTTGGAGGAGCTTGAGGCAGCGGGTATCAGCATCTCCATCAAGCATGCGGCCAACAGCGCGGCGGCCATCTTGAATCCAGCAAGTCACCTGGATATGGTGCGCTGCGGCATCTCAATCTACGGGCTCCATCCCACCGAATCGACCAAAGGCGTAATCGATCTTGCCCCGGCCTTAAGCTTAAAGGCTAAGATATCCTCGGGGAGAACGATTAAAGCCGGTGAGGGCGTAAGTTACGGCCTCACCTTCAAAGCGAAGCAGAAGACCGGCATTGCTACTGTTCCGCTTGGCTACGCCGACGGCTATTCGCGCAATCTTTCGAATCTGGGGAGCGTCCTAATATCTGGCGAGCGGTTTTTCATCGTCGGTAACGTTTGCATGGATCAGTTTATGGTCGATATGGATGGCCGAGATTTCAAAGTGGGCGATGAAGTGGTCTTGATCGGATCCAGCGGCGCTGAGACGATAGGTGCCGACGAGGTAGCCTCTCTGCTTAATACGATAAACTACGAGGTAGTCTGCATGATAAGTGAACGCGTTCCCAGGGTTTACATCGAAGGCTAAGCTCTTTCGTCCTCGACTTTGGGATTGGTTTTTGGATTGGAAAATCTGTCACTATTTTACCTATTGGTCTTTGCTAAAGATGAGCTTCGCAATTATAATAAAATTTAATAATTCACCGGCCGGATGGATGGGAGGTTGCAATGGAGGTCTACGAAGCGATCTATGAAAGAAGGAGCGCAAGGAGTTTCGATCCAAAGAAGGATGTCTCAAGCGAGGTGGTGGACAAGATACTGGAGGCGGCCTGCCAGGCCCCCTCGGCAGGCGATATACAACCGTGGCGTTTCTTTGTGGTTCGAAACCAGACGACTAAGGATCGCCTGGCGGCTAAAGCTCTCAACCAGAAGTTTATCTCGGATGCCCCGGTCGTGATCGTCGTCTGCGCCGATGTTGAGATATCCGGCGAGGCTTACGGAGAGAGGGGAAAAGATCTCTTTGCCATTCAGGATGCCGCCTGCGCCACTCAGAATATTCTTCTGGCCGCCGCCTCGGAGGGGCTTGGAAGCTGCTGGGTCGGCTCCTTCTATGAAGAGGATATCCGCATGATACTTGAGATAGAGCCCCACGTTAGACCGATGGCCATCGTACCCATCGGCTACATGCCAAAAGGGGGCAAGAAACCATCCCGTATGGCGCACGAAGCGGTTGTCACCTATATCGATTGATTCATTTTCAAGGAGCCCATTAATTGACCGATAGCTTGAAAGGGTTTTTCGACGAGATCAAGGAGTGCAAGGACTGCGCCCTTGGAGAAAGCAGGACTAACTTGGTTTTCGGCTTTGGGAATGGCGAGGCCGATCTGGTATTCGTCGGTGAGGCTCCCGGGCAGAATGAGGATCTTCAGGGCAAGCCCTTTGTCGGGGCGGCCGGAAAGTTGCTCGATAAACTCCTTGCCACAATAGGACTTAGGCGGGAAGATGTCTATATTACCAATGTCCTGAAGTGCCGCCCACCTCAGAACAGGGACCCTTTGCCGGAGGAAATAGATCGCTGCAAAAGCTATCTCTTTAAGCAGCTTAAAATAATCTCACCCAAAGTCGTCTGCACGCTAGGCCGTTTCTCGGCCGAGCTTCTTCTTGGAGAGCCCGTCGCCATCTCGAAGATGCATGGTCATTTGTTTACCAGGGGCGACTTAAAGATATTTCCCGTCTATCACCCGGCCGCGGCCCTCTACCAACCGAGCAACTTGGCCGCCCTTCAGGCCGACTTCTTCACCTTAAAATCGATAATCTCACCGAAAACCGTCGATGAGCCGATAATCACCGAGAAGGTTGCCCCGCCCGAAGAGAGGTCTAAGGCAGACGATGAAGGGCAGATGGTGCTCTTTTGAGGGTGATTTAAGCTGAACGACTCGATAAACTCCTATCTGATAACGGTTGGCTCAAAGGGCGAAACGAGACGCCTTGCTTTGAGTTTGGCGCCGCTTCTTAAGGGCGGTGAGCTGATAAGCTTGACCGGCGACCTTGGAGCCGGCAAGACCCAATTCACCAAGGCTTTAGCCGAAGGGCTTGGCATAAAAGCCAACATAACTAGCCCAACTTTCACTCTGATCAAAGAGTACAAGAACGAACGGGGGCCGGATCTCTATCACTTTGACACCTACCGTTTAGCCTCATTCAATGATATGTATTACTTGGGCTATGAGGAGTATTTCTATGGCTCTGGGGTAACCGTGGTCGAGTGGGGAGACAAAGTGGCCGATCTTATGCCCGCCGATTACCTTGAGATCAAGCTGGAGCGGGGGAGAAAGATGGGCGAAAGGTTGATCACGATAGACGCTCACGGCGAAAGATTCACCAAACTTACCGCGGACTGGCTCGCTTCATACGGAGATATGAGATGCTGATCTTGAGCCTGGATACCTCGACCGATAATTGCGCCGTCGCCATAAGCCGGGGAGAAGAACTCCTTTTAGAAAAGGACGTTTGTGCCCCGAGGGAGCATATGCGCATCCTTCTTCCCCTCATTGACTCGATGCTGGCCGAGTCCGGTCTCGACATCCTCGATATAGAGGCGATAGCCGTCGGCCTTGGGCCGGGCTCATTCACCGGCCTTCGGATCGGGGTCTCGGTTGCCAAAGGGTTGGCTATGGGTCTTGGCCGAGGAATCATCGGCATATCCAGCTTGGATATCATCGCCGAGGGTGCAAAAGGGGCAGGCGGCTTGATCTTGGCGGCGGCCGATGCCAAGAGGAAGGAGATATATACTGCCCTCTATGCGGAGAAGGCCGGCCGACTGCAAAGGCTCACCGATTACGAGGCCGTCAGCCCAAGCGAGCTTTTGGGAAGGGTGGAGCGGATGATAAAGACCGGGCCTCTGACGATTGTGGGAAGCGCTCTGTTTGCCTACGGATACCTGTTTGATGGTTTGAGTGGCGTAAATATCTTAGATAAGGAGAAGTGGCTGCCTTCCGCCGCAAGCTTGGGCAGTCTGGCTTTTATGCGCATAGAAGAAGGAGCCACAGAAGACCCCCTGGCCTTATCGCCGATCTACGTACGCGTGCCGATCGCCGAGGAGATGCTAAGGAAGGGTTGATGGCGTTATGGAGCGGCCCCAAGGTCTATCAATCGAAGAGATGAGGCCGGTCGACTTGAAAGAGGTCATGGAGATCGAGATCGAGAGCTTCAAGACTCCCTGGCCGCGCGAGCTATTCGAAAAACAGCTCTCAGTTTCCAGCCGCATCTCCTACGTCGTCGCAAAGCTCGGCGGTGAAATCATCGGTTACGGCGGCGCCGCCCAAGAGGGCGATGTCGCTCACTTGACGACGATTGCGGTGAAGGAGGGCTTCAGGAGACGGGGGGTTGGCTCGGCAATCCTTTCAAGGCTCTTCGAGCTATCAAAAGAGCGGGGAATCACCTCAGTCACCCTGGAGCTGAGAAGATCCAACCTTGCTGCCTTCAGATTCTATACCAAGCTGGGCTTTGCTCCCCGTTTCATCTTGGGCGACTACTACGCAGACGACGATGAGGATGCCATCGTTATGGCGGCGGCTATCGATAAGTTAAATCTCAAGGGCCGCGTCACCTCGCTTTAAAGCAGCACTCATCGATTTCATCAATCCGCGAATTGACAAGGCAGACTTCTGCAATTATTATATAACGGGTTGGTTATATAGATTATGGAAGAACTTACCAAGCTTTTTAAGATTCTATCTGACTTGAATAGACTGCGCATAATTGCTCTTCTTATGCAGCGCAAAATGTGCGTCTGCGAAATAGCTTTCGCCCTTGGGGTCACCCAGCCGGCTGTATCCCGCCACTTAAAGAAGATGAAGGCGGTTGGACTCGTCGGGGACGAACAGGATGGTTTTTGGACCAACTACTCTCTTAAGTGGGGCAATGAACATAAGGTGGTCTTGGATTATGTGGGTGGATGGCTCAAGGAGAACGCTCAGGCTGCAAGAGACTTCGAAAGGCTTAAAGGTTTCGACAAGGTCCATAGCTGCAAGATTGATAAAAAATCGATTCAAGGAGGATTTCATGGGTAAGACAGAAGAAAAAAAGGCAGTTAAAGAGGGGCTTTTCGCTAAACTGATAGCCAAAGTCGACAAAAAACTTGAGGAGAAGGCGAATAGCTCGCCCTGCTGCTGCTGTTCGGCCGGCTCTGCCGATCAGTCGGATGAGGAAAAAGAGAAGGGCAACGGATGCTGCTGAGGGCTATCGAGTGGCTGGTAGTTGAGCTGATGGGGATCGGGTCGAAGCCCGCTGAGGTTTTGATCTTTTTCCTCTACGACTCAGTAAAGATACTTCTTCTGCTCTTTCTGCTCATTCTGGTCATCGGTTTCTTAAGGTCATATCTTCCCAGGGAGAGGCTAGAGGGCTGGATGAAAAGGAAAGGGCTCGCCGGCAATTTCTTTGCCTCCCTCTTTGGGGCGATAACTCCCTTTTGCTCCTGCTCGTCAATACCGATATTTTTGGGTTTTCTCGAAGCCGGGGTTCCGCTTGGGGTGACCTTTTCCTTCCTCATCACTTCGCCGATCATTAACGAATATCTGGTCGTCCTGATGCTCAGCTTCTTCGATATCAAGATCACCGCCGTCTATGTGGCGAGCGGGCTTCTGATAGGCACCTTTGCCGGTTCTATCTTGGGGCGGATGGATCTTGAGAAGGAATTGGAGATGGGTTTTTCAGCCAAAGGCGGACAAATTCCCTCGACGCAGCCGCAAAAAT
>JBBIRY010000031.1:0-8691 GCA_037441605.1 Actinomycetota bacterium
CCTTTAGGGATTAGGGTGACTAGGATCGCGAGCGGCCTTCCCGTTGGCGGCGACTTGGAATATGCCGACGAGATAACCTTGGGCCGCGCCTTAGAGGGCAGACGCGAGATGTAACGCTCAAAGCTCATAAACAACCGTTTAACCCCGAAAACTTTCCTCTTATTTTAAAACAAAGGTCTTTGCTTAAGCTTTCATGTATCATGGGTTTTTCTAACTTCTAAATTGAAAGGGGTGACTTAATGGAAGGATGCACTGAAATCAGATGGCATGCCAGAGGCGGCCAAGGAGCGGTCACGGCGGCCAAGTTTTTGGCCGAGGCGGCGCTGGCCGGTGGACGCGACATTCAAGCTTTTCCGGAGTATGGGCCGGAGCGGATGGGGGCGCCCATCAAGGCTTTCACCAGGATATCTACCTCGCCGATCGGCATATATTGTGCCATCGAGAATCCTTCGATAGTGGTAGTTTTGGATGAGACTCTGCTCGACACGGTCAAGGTCCATGAAGGGCTTACCAATGACGGGGTCATCTTGGTCAACTCGAGCAAATCGCCCGAGATGATCAGGAATAAGATCGGGGTTAAGACTGGCAAAATCTTCACAGTACCCGCAACGGCCATCGCCTTAGAGACTTTGGGCAAACCGATCCCCAATACGCCGATGATCGGAGCGCTCATTAAGATTACGGGCATCATCTCGCTCGAAGAGATCTTAGAGCACTTCGCTCTGGCCTTCGGCAAAAAGTTTGGCCAAAAGATATTGGATGGAAACGTTGCGGCGATCAAGCGCGCATATGAAGAGGTGGTGGCGGAATGAAGGATTGGAAAGCCGACAAGTTGATGCCGGGCGCCATCATCCCAAAGGGTGGTACGGCTAGAGATTATAAGACGGGTGGCTGGCGGAGTTCCGCCCCAAATTGGGCCGAAGAGAAGTGCAAACACTGTCTCATCTGCTGGGTTGTTTGTCCGGAGGGATCCATCATGGTCAAGGATGGCAAGGTTCGAGGCATAGATATGGATTACTGCAAGGGCTGCGGCATCTGTGCTGAGGAATGTCCCTTCGATGTCATAGAAATGACGGAAGGTTAGGTGATGTCCATGAGTGAAAAAAGAATTGCGGCCACCACCGGTGCGGACGCCGTTTCCGAGGCCATGAGACAGATAAATCCCGATGTTGTGGTCGCCTACCCAATCACTCCCCAGACGGCCATCGTTGAGAACTTCTCCAAATTCGTGGCCGACGGGATCGTCGATGCCGAGTTCGTTACGGCCGAGAGCGAGCACTCCGCGATGAGCGCTTGTATCGGGGCAGCGGCGGCCGGGGCGCGCGTCATGACGGCCACCTCCTCGCAGGGCTTGGCCCTGATGCACGAGATGCTCTATATCGCCTCCGGCATGCGTCTACCCATCGTCATGCCCAACGTGAACCGGACTTTGAGCGCACCGATCAACATTCACTGCGATCATTCCGACAGCATGGGCGCGCGCGATTCGGGTTGGATTCAGCTCTATTCGGAGAACGCCCAAGAGGCTTATGACAACACCATTCAGGCGATCAGGATAGCCGAGGACGGCCGGGTTAAGCTGCCGGTCATGGTGAACCAGGACGGCTTCATCATTAGCCACGGCATCGAGCGAGCTGAATTCTTGGCCGATGAGGACATCAAGAAGTTCGTGGGCAGTCGCAAGGCCTTCATGCCTCTTTTAGATGTAGACAACCCGGTCACCTACGGAGCCTTCGACGGTCTTGGCGGCTTCTTCATGGAGCACAAGAAGAACCAGGACGACGCCATCAGGGTGGCCAAGGATGTCATACTTGAGGTGGCCAAGGAATACGCTAAGATATCGGGGCGCGAGTATGGCCTCTTTGAGAGCTATAAACTTGAAGATGCGGAAGTGGCCATCGTGACCATGAACTCCTCAGCCGGGACGACCAGAAGCGTGGTCGATCAGATGAGGGCACAGGGGCACAAGGTCGGCCTTTTAAAACCGCGCGTCTTTAGGCCCTTCCCGGCCGAAGAGCTGGTGGATGCCTTAAAGCATCTCAAAGCGGTAGCCGTCTTAGATAGGGCTCTTTCTTTCGGTTACACCGGCCCCCTCTTCTCAGAGATCAAGGCGAGCCTATACGGCTTGGAAAAAGCTCCCAAGGTGATCAACTTCATCTACGGTTTGGGCGGGCGCGAGTTCACTCCGGGCGAGGCTAGGGAGGCTTTCGAGGCGGCCATGGCTGCTATCAGCGGCAAGGCCCAAGAGGGCTTCGGCTACTTAGGGCTCAAAGAGACGGAGGTGGTCAAATGAAATTGAAAGACCTAGCTCAGAAAAAGGAAAGGCTCACATCGGGCCATAGGATGTGCGCCGGTTGCGCTGCTCCGACGGCAGTAAGGCAGATCCTGATGGCAACGGACGACCCGGTTGTCGTCTCTTGCGCTACAGGTTGCTTAGAGGTCTCGACCACCATCTATCCTTCGACGGCTTGGGACACCCCCTTCATCCATTCGGCCTTTGAGAACTCGGCTGCCACCATGAGCGGCGTCGAGGCGGCCTATCAGTCGCTCAAGCGCCAAGGCAAGATCGATAAGGACATCAAGTTCTTGGCTTTCGGTGGGGACGGGGGATCCTACGATATCGGTCTTCAATCGCTTTCCGGTGCCATGGAGCGCGGTCACGATATGGTCTACGTCTGCTATGACAACGGTGCCTATATGAATACCGGCATCCAACGTTCGAGCTCGACTCCGCTTGGGGCCTGGACGACAACTTCCGAGACGGGCAAAGCCGTTCCCGGCAAGAAGCAGAGCAGAAAGGATCTGACGGCCTGCATCGCGGCTCACAACATACCCTATGTCGCTCAGGGTTCACCGGCCTTCTGGAAGGATCTGACTAGTAAAGCCAAAACCGCCTTCGACACCCCAGGCGCGGCCTTTTTGAACGTGATCGCCCCTTGCCCCCGCGGCTGGCGGCATAGCTCGGAGATCTCCATCGGTATGGCCCGCCTTGCGGTCGATACCTGTTTTTGGCCGCTCTACGAGGTTATCGACGGCGAGTATAAGCTGAACTATATGCCCAAAGAGAAGAAGCCCTTTGTCGAGTGGCTCAAACCTCAGGGGCGCTTCAAACATCTCTTTACTCCCGAAAATGATCATATCATTGAGGCTCTTCAGGCTGGGGTCGACAAGAACTGGGAGAGGATACTCAAACTCTCCGGCCAAGGATAGGTTGGCCCAAGAGATGGCTTAAAGCGCTCGGCCGGAGATTGCCGGCCGAGCGCTTTTTTTATCTCAAATCATATCTATCTAGCTTGCCCGCCAAATGGGGTGCTGCTAAAATAGGTTAAATATTTTGGCAGGTGAAAAGGGATTGGCAGTAATAGTCATGAAGTTCGGCGGCTCCTCGGTCGCCGATATAGAGCGGATAAAGAATGTGGCCAAGAGGGTCACTCAGACCAGGCGCAGCGGAGACTCGGTTGTGGTCGTGGTCTCGGCTCTTGGCGATACGACCGATGAGCTGATCAAGATGGCAGAGAGCATAACCGATGATCCGCCCGCTCGCGAGATGGATATGCTTCTTTCGACGGGCGAGCAGATATCCGTCGCCCTTCTCAGCATGGCCATCGATGCCTTAGGTTTTGAGGCGATATCCTTCACCGGCCACCAGGTGGGCATCTTGACCGATTCGGCTCACACCAAGGCCAAGATCATGGATATAAGCTCGGAGCGGATAGAGCGGGCTCTAGCCGAGGGCAAGGTGGTCATCGTGGCCGGCTTTCAAGGTGTGAATACGGGAGGCGACATCACCACCTTGGGCCGCGGCGGCTCGGACACCACTGCTGTCGCTCTGGCCGCAACGCTCAAGGCCGACGAGTGCGAGATCTATACAGATGTCGAGGGGGTCTTTACGGCTGATCCGAGAATCGTTCCTGATGCCAGAAAGCTAGAGGAGATCTCCTTTGAGGAGATGCTGGAGATGGCAGCGACCGGAGCCAAAGTGATGCAGACGAGATCGGTCGAGTTCGGCAGGAATCACTCCGTGCCGATCAGGGTTAGGTCGAGCTTTACGGCCGATCCCGGCACCCTTATCAAGGAGGAAGATGAGAAGATGGAGAGGGCCATTGTAAGCGGGGTCACGCATGATGTCGAGGAAGCCAAACTAACCATCTTGGGCGTTCCCGATCGCCCCGGGGTTGCGGCCAAGATTTTCAGGTCTTTGGCTGAGGCTAACATCAATGTGGATATGATCATTCAAAATATCAGCGAAGAGGGTTTGACCGATATCTCGTTCACTACCCCAAAGGGCGATATCATCAAGGCAAACGAGGTCATCGACGCCTTAGTCAAGGAGCTTTCGGCCAGAGGCTCCAAGTGCGATGAGTCGATCGCTAAGATATCTTTGGTTGGAGCGGGCATGAAAACCCATCCGGGAGTGGCCGCTGACATGTTTGCCGCTCTAGCCGAGGCAAATATAAATATCCAGATGATAAGCACCTCGACTATCAAAATATCCTGCATCATTGCCGAGAGCGATGTTAAACGAGCGGTCAAAGCCCTTCATGACAAGTTCAGGCTGGCAATCAAAAATGATTAAAACTAGGTGATTTGTTGAAAGAATATGTGGTGGCCGTAGCCGGCGCGACCGGTGCCGTCGGCCAAGAGATGAGAAAAATACTCGAAGAGAGGGGTTTTCCCGTAAAGGAACTTAAACTTCTCGCCTCGGCCAAGTCGGCCGGAAAGAAGCTATCCTTCAAACGGGCGGCCATAGCTGTCGAGGAACTCTCGGAGTCATCCTTTAATGGGGTAGATATAGCTCTCTTTTCGATGGGAGCTGAACTGAGCCGCGTCTATGCGCCGATTGCCGTCAGAGCGGGGGCCGTCGTCATCGATAACAGCAGCGCCTTTCGGATGGAGGCCGGCGTTCCTTTAGTCGTGCCAGAGGTAAATCCGGACGATCTTGACGGTCACAAGGGGATAATAGCCAACCCCAATTGCTCGACGATTCAGATGGTTGTCGTCTTAAAGCCGCTTTACGATAGATCCCGCATCAAAAGGGTCGTCGTCTCGACCTATCAGGCCGTCTCTGGAACGGGCAAAGAGGCCATTGACGAGCTTTTGGACCAATCAAAGCGCGTCTTGGCAGGTGAGAAGAGCATTCCGGCCAGAGTCTATCCCCACCGGATCGCTTTTAACCTTCTCCCCCATATCGACGACTTCTTGGATAACGGCTACACCAAAGAAGAGATGAAGATGATAAACGAGACCCGTAAGATAATGGGGGACGGTGAGATCATGGTCAATCCAACCTGCGTTAGGGTGCCTGTGGTCATATCCCACTCGGAAGCGATAAGCATTGAAACGCAAGAGAAGATTGCCCCTAAAGAGGCAAAAGGGATCCTTTCGGCGGCCAAGGGAGTTGAGCTCATTGACGATCCGGCCGAATTTGCCTACCCGACCCCGCTCATGGCGGCCGGCAAAGACGGCTGCTTCGTCGGCAGGATCAGAGAGGACCTCTCGACTCAGAACGGCCTTAACTTCTGGGTGGTCTCAGATAATCTGCGCAAAGGGGCGGCCCTCAATGCCGTTCAGATAGCCGAGACGATGATGAAGCGGGGACTAATCTAAGGGCTTATCCGAGCCCGTTATGTTATACTCTGGATAGTCTTCCCCCTTTTTTTTGGATGAGGAATCAGATGAGGTCCAGCGTCGATGTCCGTAACTTGCTAAGCTAGAAGGGAGTTCTCCACGAGATTATCCCCAGACAACACTTTGCGGCCTCAGCTGAGATGATGGCCGCCATCTTGGAGCTTCCCAAGGAAGAGGCATTCGCCTCCAAGCTCTGCTTCATCGATGATGAGCCGACCATATAATCTTGAGCCTAGCCGGAAAAAGGGTTTGTAAGCGGAAGCTGAAATCAATTCATTTACTCATAGAGGATAGCCGTGGTAGTAAAGCATAAGGGCCGCCTAGAGGGCGAATTCACCTTAGCCAACCTCATCTGGATTAGTATTTTAACCGGTGTGACGGTAGCCACAATCGCTTGGGTCTTTTTGAACTTCGAATTGACCCGGGGCTTCTTGGGCCCGATCATTCTGGGGCTTTTCGTCGCCCTCTCGGTGCTGGTTCTGCTCAAATTTCTGGTCGTCATAGTCGAGTCCGATCACCTGAAGGCGGCCTATTCCCATCAGACCTTCGAGATAGCCAACGCCACCCTGCCCCATCTTAGGACGGGCTTAAATGAGAGGTCGGCAGCCGAGGTGGCCAAGATCCTCAAAGCCGGCTCGGACGCGGCAGCCGTCGCCATGACCAACCTGAGCACGGTCTTAGCTTTCTCGGGGGCAGGCGAGGATCACCACATGGCCGGCCAGCCCATCATGACCAGGGCGACCAAAGAGGCCCTGAAACATAATGAGCTTAGGATCTTAACCAATCGCGACGAGATAGGTTGTCCTAAGGATGGGTGCGTCTTAAGCGCGGCCATAGTCGTTCCTTTGGAGCTTAAAGACAGGGCGATCGGCAGCCTTAAATTCTATTATGCCAATGCCAAGAAGCTGACCGAGAGCCGGATCACGCTTGCGGCCGGTCTTGGCAAGCTTCTCAGCACTCAGCTCGAGCTATCCGAACTCGACCGCCAAGAACAGCTCGCTTGCAAGGCCGAACTCAAAGCGCTCCAGGCCCAGATAAATCCCCACTTTCTCTTCAACACCTTAAATACGATCGCAAGCCTTTGCCGGACTGACCCCAAGACGGCCCGCATCCTCATAGTCCAATTTGCCGATTTCTTCCGCCAGTCGCTCGAGCGGGAGACGGATCTGATAACCCTGGCCGAAGAACTTGATTATGTCAGGTCCTACCTGGTTTTAGAGAAGGCCCGCTTCGGACAAAACCTTCAAGTCGTCGAAGAGATCGATGAGGCCGCTCTCTCGCTAAGAATTCCGGCCTTGACCATCCAGCCCCTCGTTGAGAACTCGATCAAACATGGCGGCAGCATGGAGGGGCACATCAAGATCAAGATTGAGGCCAAGGCGCGGGGGAATGAATTTGCTGTGATAGTCAGAGATGACGGCCAAGGCATCGACAAGAAAGAGTTAAAAGAGATACTTAGTCCCGGCTATGGCAAAGGGATGGGAATAGGTTTAAGCAATGTTAACGAAAGGGTTAAGGGCCTTTATGGCGAAGATTATGCATTGGATGTCTGGAGCGTGAAGAACAAGGGGGCCAGAGTGACCATCCGCATTCCCGCAAAGAGGGAGGCAAGTTGAAACTTAGGGCGCTTATAGTTGATGATGAGGCTCCGGCCAGGTCTGAACTGAGATATATGCTTGAGCAGCTCGGAAACGTCGAAGTGGTCGGCGAGGCAACCAACGCCACCGAGGCGATCGAACTGATCAAGGCCCTCGCCTATGATGTCGTCTTCTTGGATATTCAGATGCAGGGCCTAAGCGGCCTTCAGGTGGCCGAGATCGTAAAGGAGCTTCCTTCCTCCCCCCATCTGGTCTTTGTGACCGCCTACGGAGAGCACGCCGTCAAAGCCTTCGAGCTCGACGCCATCGACTATCTGGTAAAACCGTTCGAGGAGTCTAGGCTCAAGAAGACGATCGACAAAGTCAGGATGAAGAGGGAGGCTCCCAAAGAGAAGAGGGATGACGCCGCCAAAGGCTCGGTCGACCTCCTTCCCGTTCAAGATAAGGGCAAGACCATACTCATCTCCATGAGCGATATCCTCTATATCCATGCTCAAAACGAGCGCATCTTCGTTCACGCCCAAGGCGGCGTCTATCATACCGGCTTGAACCTCAAAGAGCTTGAGGATCGTCTGCTTCCCCACGACTTCATGCGGACCCATCGCAGCTACCTCGTCAATATCAGAAAGGCCAAAGAATTAATCCCCATGTTTCACGGCAGCTTCATCATCCGCCTTACGGGCGGCATTGAGGTTCCGGTCAGCCGCAGAAAAGCGCGCGAGCTCAAATCCCTACTTGGAATGTAAGCAGAATAGCTGCCGCTAAAGGGAGCTTTTTAACCGCTAAAGAGGGATTACCTTCCCTTTAAGGCGGATTCGTTGTCATTAGTGCCACCAAGAATATAATTTATCTATTGCATGTTTCCTTTCAGCCACTTAAGGAGGTATTTCCAGTGAAGAGCGATTTAGAGATCGCCCAAGAAGCTACGCTCAAACCGATCAGCGAGATAGCCAAAGATTTTGGCCTACTCGAAGATGAGATCGAGAGCTACGGCAAGTACAAAGCCAAGATAGAGCTCTCGGTGATGGATAGGCTCAAAAGTAAGCCGCTTGGTAAGTACATCGATGTCACGGCGATCACCCCTACGCCGCTCGGAGAGGGCAAGACGGTGACCACCATCGGTCTCTCCTTAGGGCTCAACCACATCGGCAAAAAGGTGGCCACCTGCATCCGCCAACCTTCGCTCGGACCGGTCTTTGGCATCAAGGGCGGGGCGGCCGGCGGCGGTTACTCTCAAGTTTTACCCATGGAGGACTTCAATCTTCACTTGACCGGAGATGTCCACGCGGTAAGTTTGGCCACCAATCTGCTGGCTGCCGTAATAGATAATCACCTTCTCAAAGGGAACAAGCTCAAGATCGATCAGAATACCATCAGCTGGAACCGGGTGGTCGATGTGAGCGACAGAGTGTTAAGGAACGTAATCATCGGTCTTGGCGGCAAGATAAACGGGATCCCCCGTGAG
>JBBIRY010000032.1:0-8148 GCA_037441605.1 Actinomycetota bacterium
GCCTTAAAGAAAGTCTCATCCAAGATTATCTGAAGCTCCTTTATCGCCTCCTCGGAGATGGGAGTCTGCCTTGCGTCATCGGGCAGATAGCCGAGTTCTTTTCTGATCTCCTTCATGTTCTTCCACATCTCTACCGCACCCTCGCCGAACTCGTCGATGAAGCCATCCCAGACCAGATCAGGCGCAAGGCCGTAACCCCGGTTGTAGAGACTCCAGAGAAGGACGGTCGCATAAGGCACTTTCTTGAGTCCGTAGCCTTTAAGACATGAGAGGTGACGCAGAATCATGATGACTTGGCCGGGGTTGTTCCCGCGCGGGCAGCGCGACTGGCAAGTATAGCACTGGCCGCATTCCCAGATGCGGTCGCCTTGAAGAAGCTCTTCCAGATTGCCTTCATAAAGCTCGCGCATCATCTCGCGTGGATTGAACTCGTAGATGCGGGCGGCCGGACACGAGGCGGTGCAGGTAGCGCACTGCATACATTCGAGAAAACCGCTCGGGCACCTCACATCATCGATTACCTCTTGCAAGGTATCGGTCATGATCGGTTTTCTCTTCGGCTTGGATTTCTCCTCTAAGATCTTTATCTCGCTCATTCTTTAACCTCCAAGTAACGCGCCGACCTCGGCCAGCACTTGATCGTCTTTGTAATGTCTAAGCTGCATCGCTCCGGTCGGACAATTGGCGGCGCACATCCCGCAGCCGTGACAGAGGGCTTCTGAGACTACCGCCTTCCTTCCTTCGGGCAGTTCTACCATGTTGATGGCGTCGAAGGGGCAGGTGTTCGCGCAGATGTCGCAGCCCTTGCATTTAGTCCGATCGGCCATGGCCTTATCCAAGCTGATGATGGCGATATCGCTCGAGAGCATGGCCAGCGCCCCGGCCGCCGCCCCCTTGGCTTGGGCGACCGCATCTGGGATATCTTTCGGTCCCTGAGCTGAGCCGCAGACGAAGATGCCCTCAACGGAGGTGTCGACCGGACGGAGCTTGGGATGGAACTCTTTGACAAAACCGGTCTCGTCTTTGCCGATTCCAAGGGCCTGAATGGCTTGGGCCGTTCCGTCGCTCGGCTCTGTTGCCGCCGATAGCACGACCAGCTCGGTCTCCTTGGCAACCACTCTTTGAGACAGGGTATCCTCCACTTTGACGATGAGGTTATCTCCCGGAATCTCGTCTATTTCGCCGGGGCGCCCCCGAAGGAAGGTTATTCCAAGTTCCTGAGCCCGCTGCCAATACTCCTCATAACCCTTGCCGAAGGCGCGCATATCCATATAGCAGACGGTGATATCGGAGTCCTTGAGGATGTCTCGCTTTAGAAGATTTGCATGCTTGGTAGCTACCATACAGCAGACGCGGCTGCAGTAGTCGTTTCCGACCTGATTGTCACGGGAACCGACACATTGGACCATGACTATATCGGTCGGCTCTCTGCCGTCGGAGGGACGGATGACCTTGCCGCCGGTCGGCCCGCTCGGATCGATCATCCGGGCCAGTTGCATCTGAGTGATGACGTTCTTGTGCTTGCCGTAACCGTAGGCCTTCTTGATCGAGGGATCGAACTCCTTGTATCCGGTGGCGACCACTATCGCCCCCACGTGGAGGGTGATCTCTTCATCCTTCTCTTCGTAGTCGATGGCATCGGCCGGGCAGACCTTCTTGCAGACGCCGCACTTGCCATCTTGGATGAAGCGGCAGTTATCCCCATCTATGGTGGCGATCTTGGGCAGGGCGTTGGGGAAGGGTATGTAGATGGCCTTTCTCTCTCCCAAGTATTGGTTGTATTCGTCGGGTGCTTTGCTTGGGCACTTGGTCACGCACTCTGCGCAGCCGACGCACTTCTTCTCACTTACGTATCTGGCCTTCTTTGTGACCTTGACTTCGAAGTTGCCCATGGAGCCGCTCTGCTCTTTGACCTCGCTGTAGGCTAAGATCTCGATGTTCTTGTGAGTAGCCGCCTCGTTCATCTTGGGGGCGACGGTGCACATGGCGCAGTCATCGGTCGGGAAGGTCTTGACCACTTTGGGCATATTGCCGCCGATGGAGGGGTCCTTTTCGACCAGGTAGACCTTAAAGCCGGCATCGGCCAGATCGAGTGAGGTCTGGATGCCGGCGATTCCGGCTCCGACCACCAAGACGTCCTTGTTCATGATCTGTTTCTTCTGCTCTATCGATTCCAGCTCTTTGGCTCTGGCCACCGCTCCCCGCACCAAATCCTTGGCCTTGGCCAGAGCCTTATCGGGCTGATCGGAGTGGGGAAAGGAGCAGTGCTCGCGGATGTTGGCCATGGCCAGATTGAAGGGGTTTAGTCCGGCCGACTCGATCGTCCTCCTGAAAGTCGGCTCGTGGAACTTGGGCGAACAGGAAGCGACCACCACCCTGTCCAAACCGTATTCGGCTATCTTTTCGCGGATTAAGTCCTGGCCCGCTTCCGAGCAGACGAAGATGTAGTTTTCGGCCACCTCCACCCCGCCTATCCCGCTCGCGTACTCGGTCAGCTTCTCCATATCGATCGACTTGGAGATGTTGCCGCCGCAGTGGCAGATGAAGACGCCCGTCTTTGAATCCTTCTTAGCCATCTCTTAACATACCTCCTCAACGTTTAAGGTTTCTTGTTTGACTCTCTTGTTTGCAAATTCGTTCATGGCGTGGGCAAAGTCGTGAGACTTGGCTCCACAGAAGTTGTAGAGGGCAAGATCTTCCTCGCGCCCGATGCTTCTCAAGACCTCTTTGGCCAGCCCCAAGTTGTCCTTGGCCGAAGTACCCGAGTTGTGCTGGCAGCGGCCGGGCATGCAGCCGACCAAGGCGACTCCGGCCGCCCCCTTCTCGAAGGCCTTTAGGATGTGGACCGAGGAGAGGCGCCCCAAGCAAGGCAGATCGATAAGATGTATGGATTCCGGATAGGTGAAGCGCTCGACTCCGGCCAGGTCCGAGGAGGCGTAGCCGCATTCGGAGCAGATGAAGCCGATTATCTTCTCCCGCGTGGGATTAGAGGCAAGTATCCCTTCCATCTCGGCGAAGATTCCGTCATCGGTGAAGCCCAAGAGCTGGATGGCAGAGCTGGGGCAATTGGCCGAGCAGACGCCGCAGCCGTGGCAGGAGCCCCGGTTGACAACGGCCTTGCAGGCCACTGGATCGACGCTCACGGCCGCAAAACCGCATTTCTCCTGGCAGACCTCGCAGCCGTCGCAGAGTTCAACGTCGACCAAGGGATAATTCCTCTTGTTGATGAGCTTATCCCTTAAGAGAAGGGATGAGACTTTGGAAGCGGCGGCGCTCGCCTGCATGATCGATTCCGGTATATCGGTCGGACCCTTGGCCCCGCCGCAGACGAAGACGCCCCAGCGGTCGGTATCGACCCCGCGCACTTTGGGATCTAAGACCTTGATGAAGCCGTCCTTGTTCAGCTCAAGCCCCATTAGGGCCGCCGTCTCTCTTGTCTTTTGGCTGGACTCGATGCCGGCCGACAGCACGACCAGATCGGCCCGGATATTTAGCTCCTCACCATTTGCCGACTCGACCCGAACGATCGAAGTCTCTCCCTTGTTTATCACCTCTGAGGGTTTGCCTTGAATGAAGACGACCCCCAATTCCAAGGCCTTGGTATACCAGTCCTCGTAGCCGTCTCCGGTGGTGCGGATATCGATGTAGCAGATGGCGACCTCGACCCCCGGATACCTCTTCTTGATGGCGATGGCGTGCTTGATCGCCATCATGCAGCAGAGGCGGGAGCAGTAGGCGTTGAAGTCTTTCTCTCTAGAGCCGACGCACTGGATCATGACGATTGATTTTGGAACCTCTCCGCCGAGGGCGAGCTCGCCCGCGGTCGGACCGGCCGGATCTAAGTATCTGGCCAGATCGAGCTGGGTTAAGACGTTGTCGTGTTTCTTGTAGCCGTATCTTGAGACTTTGGTCGGATCGAACTCCTCGATGCCGGTCGCAATCACGACCGAGCCCACATTTAAGGTGATATTCTCGGCTCTTTGAGAGAAGTCTATGGCCCGCTCCGGGCAGGCCTCCTCGCACTTCTTGCAGACGGTGCAGGCTTCGAAGTCTATGACGTATTTGTTGGGGACCGCCTCGAACTGCTTGTATATGGCCTTTCTTTGGGTTAAGCCCCGGTTGAAGGGATCGGCCACCTCGATTGGACAGACCTCTTCGCATATGGAGCAACTGATGCAGTCCTCGTTGATCAGATCGGCCTTCTTCTCGATCTTGACCGTAAAATTGCCCACGCTTCCCTCTAAGCTCTTGAGCTCAGCGTTGGTGATTATCTTTAGGTTGGGATGGTGCATGAGATCGGCCCGGTAGAAGCATTTTCTGACCCCGGCCCGCTCGGAGCGGGCTCCGATGCAGTAGGCGCAGTCGTCGGTCGGAAAGGCCATGCCGACTTGGGCGGTGACCCCGCCGATCCAGGGCTTCTCCTCGAGAAGATAGGTCTCTATCCCCTTCTTGGCGAGCTCGAGAGCGGCATTGGTTCCGGCCACCCCGGCCCCGATGACAAGGGTTCTCTTCTCTATTCTCACCTCTTCGACGACGATATCATCCAAATACTTCGATTTGGCAAGGGCTCCGCATGTCAAGGCGATGGCCTTGTCGGTGGCGGCCTCCTTGTCACGATGGACCCAGGCGCAGTGCTCGCGCACGTTGACCATCTTCAAGCGGCTGGGCGAGAGACCCGCGCTTGAAAGGACTCTTGAGAAGGTCTCCTCGTGGAGCTCTGGCGAACAGGCCGAAACGACGACGTTCTCGGCGCCCGAGTCCATGATCAGGCGCTTCATCCTCTTTAAGGAGTGCTGATCGCAGAGATGATTGTGGACGCTGACGAGCCCGGCCCCCTCTTTGGCCTCTATGGCCGCGGCCACCTTGGCCGTATCGACCACTTTGGATATTTCACTGCCACAATTGCATAGGAATACTGAAGTCAACCTCTACACCTCCAAGACTTGTCTGACTTTAAGGGCATTTGCGGTGCAGTGTCTTTCGCAGTTGCCGCAGCCGATGCATTTCTCTAAGTCTATGACGACGGTCCCGTAGCCTTCGACCAAATCGGGCACGGGAATGGGATTTTTGGGCTCAGAGATGGCCAGCATCTTGATGAGCGAGATGATCTTCTCCTTCTTGGAGGAGTTCTCATCTATCTTGATATCGCCCTTCATCACCTTGGCCAAATCGAGGGTGCGTTCGAAGGTGATGGCCTCCTCTGAGCAGTTAGTCTCGCATTTACCGCAGCCGATGCATTTGGATTCATCGTAAGAGATTTGGCCGTAGCCCCAGAGCTTCTCGGGAACGGTCAGGCTCCCTTTGGCTCCAAGGTTCTTTGATATCTCAAGGAGCATCTCTGATTTACGCAACTTTTACCGCCTCCTTTTTGGGAGCGGCCCCAAGCTTTCTGATCCGCTCGGTCATGTCGGTCACGGCCCTCACGAACTCATCTGGCTCACCGGCCGACATGAACTGGACATGGAGGCGCTCTCCTCCAAAGCCGATCTCTTCCAAGATCGATTTTGCGAACTCCACTTTGGCCTCGGCCTTGTAGTTGCCCTCCTCAAAATGGCACTGGCCCTTGCGGCAGCCGGTGATAAGAACCCCGTCGGCCCCGCGGGCGAAAGCGGTCAGGATGTACAAGATGTCCACCTTGCCCGAGCAGGGCAGGCGCACCAGCTCCACGTTGGCCGGATAGTGCTCTTTGCGGGTTCCGGCCGTATCGGCCGCCACGTATGAGCAGTAGTTGCAGCAGAATGTGATGATCTTTGGTTCAAACTCTGCCATTTCTCCCCCTTTTAAAGTTGGTATAGATTGTTGCAATTTGTTACAAGCTATTTCAAATAAAATCCCTATTCCGATTTAGAATAAGGAGCATTAAACTTATAAAGCCTTAAAAGTACTGTGAAATCGATATTTCTCTGATTATTTCAAAGAATCTTTGAGCCAAAATCGCCCTTAAGCTTGAATTATCCTTTTAACCGACCAATCCTATAGGATTTATAATTCCCGCCTAATTTTCTGGCCTTTAAAGACTATACCTTAAAATTTTAATATGACAAATTAGAGTTTCTAATAGCTTGAGGGTTTACTCATTTGGGGAAGCTAATAATCGCAAGATACTTAGGAGGTTGCATAGGGAAACGATTTGGATAAATTGGCTATCGCTTTGACGATTTAATCGGTGACTCGCTCATCTTAAAGATGGCCGCAGGCAAGAAAAGTGGATCTATCCGCTTAAAACACCAGAGGCAGCAAGCAGGAGGACCATGACTTCGATGACAGCCAAAAAGAGATAGACCTTATCCTTCTTTTTGATGAGGATGGGAATCAGGGTAAGGTAGGCGATGATCGTAAGGCCGGCTAAAAAGGCTATTCCGAGGAAGTTTAAGGAGTCTCCTTTGCCAATCTGGGCAAGCCAAGACCATCCGGCGCCAAGTTTTGTCTCGGCCAGATAGCGGTCGACCGGAAGTGCCCAGTATTTGGGAAGCTCACTTAAGGGGATGTGCGGCTCGAAGATACCGGTAACATAGATGAAGAAGGTAATTAGGAGCGTCGATAGCCCCACCTTCATGCCGATATCCAAAGTCTTGGCATAAGCGAGCTGCTCCTCGGTCGCCTCGATCTTCTTTCTTTCCATTTATCCTCCTTCAAAAAAGTCGATAAAATGCTAGCCCGCGCCTACTTCCAGATGGCAAGACCCTTTAAGAGCATTCGTAAGCCGGTTAGAAAAAGCATTGCGATGACAAAGTAACGCAGCGCTGCAGGCTTCGTCTTGACCAATATCTTGGCTCCCACCCTTGAGCCGAGCATTACCCCAATGATCGAAGGAACCAGCATGATGGGAAGGATTGCTCCGTTGTTGATACAAATCCAGGCGGCTGAGGTAGCGGACATTGAAGTTAAAAAATTGCTCGTGGCGACGGCTACTTTTAGGGGGACGCCCATCATGAGATTTAGAACCGCAACGTTAGCCCAGCCGGCTCCTATTCCGAACATGCCGGCCGCAAAGCCTACGACTACAAAAGTTGCAAGACTGCGGCGAACCCTGTGGACCTCCCACATTACTTCCTCGCCCGTCGAAGATTCCAAGTAAATCCCGTTCATCTTGAGGGCCTTCCCGAGAGGACTCACCTTTTTCACTAAAGGATACTCCGAATTTTTAGCCAGCGCCATGAATGCAACGATGCAGAATATGGTAATGCCAAGAGCCGTCTGGAGAATGTTAACCGGCAACGCAAATCCAACCATCGCCCCGACGATGGAAGAGGTCGAGGTGATGAAAGCGGCCGGCAGAGTGAGCCGTAAGTCGGCCAGCCTCTCTTTAAGCAGGCTTGGCCCAGCCGATATCGACCCCGAAAGAGCCACAAGAAGCCCTGCCCCCCTGACAAAATCCATATGGAAGGGAAAGAAACCACCGACGATGGGGACAAAGAGTGTGCCGCCGCCTATCCCGGCAAGAACGGCCAAAACTCCAATCAAAAAACTTACGGCAAAGAGAAGAAGTGGCCAAACCCACCAGGCCAAGGTGGTTTGGGGGTTGGACTCTGCCGCTTTGGCCAAGGCCAGGGCGGGATTTGCGATCAGAATGAAAGATGAAGACAAAATCGTTATCGCTGTTTTCTTTGAGCTTTGTGACACTAAAAATCTCCTTTTTAATTCCAAAACTTAACTTTGCCCTCTTTGAGGCGGTTAACTTGAAACTTGCTGCGCCTCCAAGAAAAAGAGGCTTTCTGCCGCCAGGGCCACGGCCTCGTAAAAGCCGCCTTTGCCGAGCAATTTTAAGTCTGCGCAGAACTTAGGTCCCCAGCCCAAAAGGTGCTCACTTAGAAATCTTTCGGCCAGCTCAAGCTCACCTTGGTTATAGAGAAGGGCCACAAACTCGCATTCGTGGGCGATGTGATCGGGCATCTCCCCGACCGCCCCCACTCCAAACCGTTTGTAATGATCGGTGACCCGCCCCGCCGCCTTGCCCATCACTTGACGCTCACCTAAATATATCGATTCATAAGGCGGGATGAAAGGAAGATAAGAGTCGATAAAGATTCTCGTATATTCCACCTTTAATGAGTCCACAAGAAGGCTCACGTCAGAGGATTGAATCGCTTTGAAAAAGGGATGAGCGGGCAGAGGAGCAAAGAGGTCCTCATCCTTCCCGCTTGAAAT
>JBBIRY010000033.1:0-8059 GCA_037441605.1 Actinomycetota bacterium
ATACGCTTTTCTTGAGCCATCGTCTTCCTCCTTGTGAATAGTTGGTTATCACTTCCTATTCTTGAGGAACGATGGCTCTTTCTCAATCCTTAAGCCTTTTTACAGAATTATAGGGACATAATCGTTAATTAAAAGAACGAATACAGTATTAAATACTAATAATGCCGTCATATCTGTCTACACAGATATGGATGGTTATATTACGGGAAGCTTAAACTCGCAGGAGAAAGCACTTTACAATAGTGACAAGACTAAAGCATTGCTATGCATGGCAAATGGAAAGCTTGCTATAACGTATGCCCAAAACCACTACAAGAACACTGCAGCAGTTCAGCATAACGGAAACGGAGATGCGTTTAGGCATGCCCTGTGGAATTATGGCATGGTTTTAGATGTTGGCGCTTCCTTTGCAAAGAAATGGGCGGATGCTCATGAAAATGGAACACCAAATAATCCTGCGCTGGAAAAAGAAATGGATCTATATAACAATAACGTGGGACGCGGTTTAGGCAGTTCTAATCCATCTCCCGGATCAATTGGTAAAATGATAGATTTAGTAAAAGCTAAAGTTGATGCAGGAATATGTAAAATTATAGTTAACGGGAAACTTGTAAAGTCCAGTCCGGTTGGGAAGCTCTAATCTAAAACAAAACATCTACTGTAAACCATGTTTTGATCATGAAGCCAGCCTTTTTAAGAGGTTGGCTTCATGAAATCCTTAATGGCGGAAACATTACTGTTTGTTTTAGTAGCAATGGTGCTAAGAAGTAATTTGAGAATGGAGAGATAATATGAAAAAATTATATTTTATTATGGCCTTAATTTCTATAGTCATCATATTTGCTTCATTGTTTGTATTACGTAAGTCGACCCATATTAACGAAGACGTTGCTTTGCGAAACAAGATTGTTGAAATTACGAAACAACAAGACAAAATAGATTTCTCGCAAGCTACTGCCTTTGAATGGGACACTTTATATATATTCCCTCCATACTCTAAACCGGAAGAAGTCCTTAAGTCAGATGGTGTAAAGACTGAAAGCTCAGGTTTTAAAATCGAATACCTTGATAATATAAATATGATTGCTTTTGTAAAGTCTAATGAATTGGTTTCTTTTGTAGAATTGCCAAGAATTTATTGTGAAATTGGAGACAACACCAAAACTAAATACCGAAGAACGGAAGCTAGATTTAATATATCGCAGAAAAACAAAGCCATAGTTTTTAATACTGAAGATGAGACAGCGAATACCGGCAATAATTAGAACTGTAAACCGTAGTAAAATAGTCAGTCTTTAGCGTGTTATTGAAGAAAAACACGCTTTACCAATTCGCGTCAAGAACACGCGAGGATTAATTCGTTATGCTTAGGAGAAAGTAGCTATTTATAGTAAGCCTTAGAGGGCTCCTGCTTGACAATGGATAGTAGAAATCCCATAACAAAACGCTCCAGCGGACATCTCACCCGCGCCGGTTTCCACTACGCTCCAACCGTCCCGTGCGACCTGCCGCTGAGCTCAAACGTTGGCGCGGACGCTTCGCGCCGCGCTAACATGCTTGAGGATTCCCATCCGCTTTCTGTTCGGCGCTTCGCGCCTGGCCATCAAGCAGTTGCAGCGGACATCCGTCCCCGCGAGCAAGCTCGCGTGTCAGTCAGCCGCCGATCCGCAGCACGTTAGGCTAAAAAAGAATAAGAAAGTATCTCTATGATATGATAAAATATGATTAGACCAAAATTAAAGGAGGCGTGGTTAACGTATGTCAAAACATGGGAAGCAAATTCTTACTGAGGCGTTGAAATTGCCGCCAGTGGAGCGGGCCGAATTGATTGAAAGCCTTTTGACCAGCTTTGAGTTTCAATCCAGGGAAAGGATTGATGCCTTATGGGCAAAAGAAGCAGAGGGCCGAATTGATGCATACGAGCGCGGTGAAATGGCAGCAATCCCGGCAAAAGATGTATTTGCGGAAATCGAAAAGAATAGATGTTGATTAAAATTGAATTCCTCCCTCCCGCAAGAGCCGAGTTCATGGACGCTATCTCTTATTACAACCTACAAAGTGAAGGCCTCGGTTACGAGTTTGCAGCAGAGGTTAAGAGGACGCTGGAAAGAATAGTCCAGCACCCCAATGCCTGGGTCACACTGTCAAAACGTACTCGCCGATGTCGGACCATCAGATTCCCATATGGGGTTATTTACCAGATTAGGAAAGAGACACTGCTTATTGTTGCGGTCATGCACCTGAGCAGAGAACCCAAAACATGGAAATCACGGCTTAAAACTAAAGAACTATAAACCAAGGCATAACCATTCAACCTGATGCAGAGTAGCCGCGTCAGATTTTGGGCATTGCTTGTTGTCCGCGCAGGTAATACAGCTCATCGTTAACTGCGTGGGGTCGATTTGAAGCTCGAAAAACCAATCCGCTTTAAGTTGCTAAAACTATTCCCCTCATCCCATCCAATTTCTGCTAAAGTTCACTTATGCCAAAACATCTCGTCATCTACAACCCAATAGCGGGAAGAGGGCGCTCTAGGGCCAAGTGGCCGCTTGTCGAAAATGCCCTCAAAGAGAGCGGTCTCGATTTCGGTCTGGCCATAACCGAGCGGCCGAGGATGGCGGTTGATCTCGCTAAAGAAGCGGCCCAAAACTACAAGGCCGTCATCGGGGTTGGCGGCGACGGCACGATTCACGAGATCGCAAACGGCCTCTTGCAAGCCTCAAATGAATCGCCCACCATTCCTCTTGGCGTGATCCCCCTTGGCAGCGGCGACGATTTTGCCAAAGACCTATCCGGTCAAAACAGCGTTGGAGCTAAGCCGCCCACCATTGAAGAGGCGATTCAAAAGATTGTAGCCGGAAGAACCAAGCCCCTTGACGTGGGCCGGATAATCGGCGACAAACCCAGCAACACCCAAGAGAGCCAGCCCCTTTATTTTATCAACGGTATGGACGTGGGCTTTGGCGCTTTGACTATGGCCAATTTTGCCAAGGTGCCCCAGTTCTTTAAGGGTCTTTCGGCCTATCTGGCCGCCGTCACCATGACCCTCATCCACCAGCCCAAATTAAATCTAATAATTCAGCTCGATGAGGGGACGCCATTTGAAAAACAGAGTGTCATGATGGCCGTAACCAATGGGCGCTGCATCGGGAGCAGTTTTTGGGTCTGCCCTAAGGCGTTAGTCGATGATGGTCTCTTGGACATCATGATTGGAGATGCCGTCGGAAGACTCAAGATTTTGAGCCTGATTCCAAAATTCTTGAATGGCACCCATGTGACTTCACCCGAGGTTAAGATGTACCAAGCAAGGCGCATCGCGATTAAGTCAAAAGAACCGCTGATCGTCGAGACCGACGGTGAGCTAAGCTTCCTTGGGGCCCGCCGCCTTAAAATCGAAGTCCTTCCAAAAAGACTTGCCGTATTCGTTTAGTCTCTTATCTGCGCAACCCTTAAATTCGGTCGTCTTGGCCCAAACTTTCTCAAATTAGGTTATAATAGCAAGTCGTTTTAGCGCGCCCAATGATAAAACCACTTTTTAAGGGTCGTTCGCTTGGCGCGGGGCCTTCCGTTAGCGGCCTTGGCCGAAGAAGAAATCCATCAAAAAAGGAAGATTGATTCATGGAAATCAGAAATATTGCGATCATCGCCCACGTCGATCACGGAAAGACCACCATGGTTGATCGGATCTTGCATCAGGTCAAACTCTTTCGGGAGAATCAAGAAGTGCAAGATCTCATCCTAGACTCCAACGATTTGGAGCGGGAGAGGGGTATCACCATCTTATCCAAGAACGTATCGGTCAGATATAAGGGGACTAAGATAAATATCATCGACACCCCCGGCCACTCCGATTTTGGCGGCGAGGTTGAACGCGTTTTGAACATGGCCGACGGGGTTTTGCTCTTGGTTGATGCCTTCGAGGGGCCGATGCCGCAGACCCGTTTTGTTTTAGAGAAGGCGCTTAAGATGGGCCTTAAGCCGATCGTTGTCATCAACAAGGTTGACAAGCCAAACTGCGACCCGGATAAGACGCACGAACTCGTCTTCGAACTGGTCTATTCCTTGGACGCCACCGAAGAGCAGCTGAATTTCGAAACCGTCTACGGCTCTTCAAAAGAGGGCTGGATGGGTCCGGATTGGAGGACGCCGACCGAAGACGTCACCTACCTCTTGGACACCATCCTAAGCTGTTTTGCGCCGGCAAAAGAAAACCCCGGCAGCCTGCAGCTTCAGATCAGCTCGCTCGATTATTCATCCTATGCCGGGCGAATCGCCGTGGGCAGGGTTCATCGGGGCAAGATTAAGATGGGCGATCAGGTCTCAGTCGTCTCTACCGACGGTCAGATAAGCAAATCGACCATAAAAGAGCTTTATCTTTTTGAGGGGCTTGGCAAGGAGAAGACCAAGGAAGAGATCGGCTCCGGCGAGATAGTGGCCATAATGGGTCTGGATAATTTCGATATCGGTGATACCGTGACCGACCTTGAAGCGCCTGAAGCCTTGGACCCGATTACCGTGGACGACCCCACCATGAGCATGCTCTTTACCATCAACAACTCGCCCTTCTTCGGCAAGGAGGGCAAATACGTCACTTCGAGACATATCAGAGACAGGCTCTTTAAAGAGACCGAAAAGAACCTGGCTCTCAGGGTCGAAGAGACCGATTCGGCCGATAAACTGATCGTCTACGGCCGGGGCACCCTTCATCTCTCCGTTTTGGTCGAGACGATGAGACGGGAAGGCTATGAGCTGCAGTTAGGCCAGCCCCAGGTGGTCATCAAAGAGATCGACGGCTTTAAACATGAGCCGATAGAACTCCTCAGCGTCAACGTGGACGAGGAGTTTTCCGGCAAGGTTATTGAGATCGTCTCCCGCCTTAAGGGGGATCTTATAAGCATTGAGGCCAGAAATGATCGGGTAAATCTGGAGTTTAAGATTCCGGCCAGGGGACTCATCGGGCTGACCAAGCCGATCCTCACGGCAACCGAAGGCAAAGCTGTAGTTTCCCATCGTTTCCAAGGTTACGAGCCCTGGAAGGGTCAGATTAAAGACAAGAGAAACGGGGCGCTAATCGCCATGGAGACGGGAGTGGCCACCGCCTACTCTCTCGATAAACTCCAGGATCGGGGCAAATTCTTCATTGACCCAAACGAGATGGTCTACGCGGGTCAGGTGATCGGCGAAAGCACCAGGCAAGAGGATATGGTCTTAAACGTGGTCAAGGCCAAGAAGCAATCGAACGTGCGGGCTGCCGGCGCCGACGACAAGATCGCTATAGCTCCGGCCATCAAGTTTTCGCTGGAAGAGGCGATGGAATATTGCGCCGAGGACGAGTACGTTGAGGTAACCCCAAAGTCGATTCGCCTTCGCAAAATTCTCCTTGCCGAGCACGAGAGAAAACGGGAGAAGAAGTCGCAAGGGCAATAGACAAAGTTAAAGATAATTGAAATGGGCGAGCAGAATATCGCTTGGACTGAGTCCGAAGTGATTGAGAGATCAAGCGCGAATGACTCGTTGTATTTGATGGCCGATTCGGCTTCCTTTGGCACCAAAAGAGAAACCGGTTCTCTTTGCCGGAGAAGAGCGGGGTATTTGTAACCCGCTTTCGAAACCCTCTTACCCTGTCTTGTGGTAAAATCTTTAAGTCATGGAAATGAGCATAAATCCCAGCAAGCAGAAGAAATATAAGGTCTTGGTCCTTGGTGTCGGCAACATTCTCATGGCCGATGACGGCTTTGGGGTTCGAGTCGTTCAAGAGATGGAGAAGATGGCGCTCCCCGATGAGGTTGAACTCTTGGACGGCGGGGTGGCTGGATTCGATCTCCTTCACCCTATCCAAGATGCGGAGAAGCTGATCGTGATCGATTCCGTCTTGGGCGGCGGCGAGCCGGGCGACATCTTCAAATTTACCCCTGACGATATAAAACTTAAAAGACGGGATAAGCTCTCTCTGCACGAGGTTGAGATCTTAGAGGTATTGGAGATGGCCGAGCAGTTGGGGTATGCTCCAAAATCGGTCTTCATCGCCATTCAGCCCAAGGTGATGGATATCAGCCTCGATCTCTCCGATGAAATCAAAGCCAAGATTCCAAGGGTGATCGAGCTGGTCATGGAAGAGATTGAGACCGCCTTGAATCGGTCTGGCTCCAAGCAGGGCTCTTTAGAGGTCTAGCGTGCACGAGATGGCCATCACCGAAAACATCTTAAAGATAGTCCTCGAGGAGTCCGAAAAGCGGGGGGCAAGGGCAGTCAAAAGGGTTGCTCTGGAGATAGGAGAGCTGACCAATATCGTTCCCGACTGCATCGACTTCTATTTCGAGCTGATGGCCAAGGGGACGGCGGCCGAGGGGGCTCGACTGGAATCCAAACTCATTCCCCTCGAGGCCGAATGTGAAATATGCAAGATGAGAAGGAGAGTTGATGACTTGGATTTTCTCTGCTCTTGTGGCGGTCACATGAAGACGGTCCAGGGCAAGGAGCTAGTGATAGCGACCATAGAGATAGAAGGAGATAGGGCGTAGTGGAGATAGATCTCGGCAGAAACGTTTTTGAGGCCAATGTTCAACTGGCCAAGAAGCTCAAAGCCGTCTTCGATGATAACGGCGTCTTCGTCATAAACTTGATGGCCTCGCCCGGGGCAGGTAAGACGAGTTTTATCCTTAAGACGATTGAGTCTCTAAAGGATGATGTGGCCATCGCCGTCATCGAGGGCGATATCGCCTCGGCGGTAGACGCAGAAAAGGTCAGAGCGGCCGGCGTTCCGGCCGTCCAGATAAATACGGGCGGCGCCTGCCATCTTGATGGGCGGATGATAAAAGGAGCCCTTACTCACTTGAACTTGGATGAGATTGATCTTCTCATCATCGAAAACGTCGGTAACCTGGTCTGTCCGGCCGAGTTCGATTTGGGTGAGGATATCAAGGTTGTCATCTCCTCCATCTCCGAAGGCGACGACAAACCGCTCAAATATCCGAGGATATTCAGTGAGATGGATGCCCTGATTATCAACAAGATAGACCTTCTTGAGTCCTCCGATTTCAACATGGATGATTTTGCCCGCAGTATCGCCGGACTCAATCCGGCAGCCGGCGTCTTTGAGATATCTTGCAAGACAGGGCAAGGGTTCGATGATTGGATAGCATGGCTCGCCTCTAAGCTGAAGTAGCAATCCCCTGCTCGAACGTCTCAAACGTAGCCTTAAACGACCGGTGGTTATCTCAAGCGACAGCTCGGGTTTTCTTTCATCGATTAATAGCTGTAAGTGGGAGTTGTTATCGGCGGCTGGCTGTGATTATGCTTGACACAACTCACCCTTTCTTGGGTTAGCAGCTTTTATGTTGAAATAAAAGGAGATGGTTTCTGTGCTCAAGACGGGTTCAAAACTCTTCAACCTTCTGCTTTCGGCCGCGGTGGTTGTGGTGACCGGTTTTATGGTTGCAACTCAGAAGGATATTCTCGCTCTGAATCTCATCTATTTCGCGCTCTTTCCGGCGGTGCTCTTTGGAGGCGGGGCCCTGTTCATGGTGGTTGCGGCCTCGATCTTCATAGGGATCGTTATTGCCGGGATGTCGATTGCTCAGGTGATCGTCTTCATCTTTCCCCTCGCTTTCACCGGCGGCATGCTCATGATCTTCAAGGCTAAGATAGATCAATTCAACAGGGCTTTTGAGAATATTTCCCTAATAGACCCGGCGACCGGCTTATACAATTATTTCTACTTCCAAAGCCGCTTGAAGGAAGAGAAGGAGAGGTCAGATAGGTTTGGGAGCAAGCTCTCGCTGATAATGGTCGATATCGACGGCTTCATTGAGGATCAAGAGATGGGTGGCCTCTTCAGACAAATTGCCGATATTATTATCGAGCAGGTAAGGGCGGTCGATATCGTCTCAAGATACAACCAGAGCAAGTTCGCCATAATTATGCCCAACACCAGCGGCGAAGCGGCCGAGATCGCCGAGCGGATAAGAGCATTCGTCGAGAAAGCCGATTTTGATGGGGGCAAAGCGACGGTGAGCGCAGGTCTTGCCACCTACCCGACCAATGCTGATGACGAGAATAT
>JBBIRY010000034.1:0-8033 GCA_037441605.1 Actinomycetota bacterium
CCAAGGAGCAGCCGGTCGGTCTCAAGGGAAAGATCCTCGATACCAGCGTGATAATCGATGGTCGCATAGTCGATGTCTGCGCCACCGGTTTCTTGAGCGGCGAGATGATCGTTCCCACCTTCGTTCTGCGCGAGCTTCAGACCATCGCCGACTCTGAGGATCAGCTCCGGCGCAACCGGGGTCGCCGCGGTCTCGATGTCTTGGCCGAACTTCAAAAGGAGCCCGGCGTCAAAGTAAACATCCTCGATAAAGACTATCCCAAGAGCACCGATGTCGATACGAAACTGGTCATGTTGGCCAAAGAGAAGGAGCTTCCTATCCTCACGGGCGACTACAACCTTAATAAGGTCGCCGCTCTTCAGGATGTCACCGTCTTGAACCTCAACGATCTGGCCAACGCCTTAAAACCGGCCGTCTTACCCGGTGAGGATATGCGCATCCATGTGCTTAAGGTCGGCAAGGAACAGGACCAGGGCGTCGGATATCTGGAAGACGGCACCATGGTCGTGGTCGAAAAAGGCGGCCGCTTTGTCGGGTCAGAGGTTCAGGTGACGGTGACGAGCGTGCTTCAGACCTCGGCCGGCCGGATGATCTTTACAAGGATTAAAGATGAAGAGATTCAAATGAGGGCATAATGAATCTTGCCATAATCGTTGCGGGTGGACGCGGTAAACGAATGGGGCCGGGGCCAAGTAAGCAGTATCTTCCGCTTCTGGGAAAGCCGGTCCTTGCCCACGTCCTTGAGGCCTTCGAGAAGGCTCGCAAGGTGGACGAGGTAATACTCGTCGTCGGCCCGGGCGAAGAGGAGTATTGCAAAGAAGAGATAGTCGACAGGTACGGCTATTCCAAGGTGACAAAGATCGTCCCCGGCGGGGAGACCCGCCAGGATTCTGTCTTTAGCGGCATCAAGAATCTTCCCCGCGAGGCGGAAACCGTCATGATTCACGACGGAGCCCGCCCCTTAATAAGGAGCCACGATATCGAGACAACCTTTGCACAGCTCAAGGGGTACGATGGCGTGGTCCTGGGAGCCCCCGTTACGGAGACGATAAAACTGGTCAAAGAGGGTATTATCAAGAGCACCCTGGATAGGAGCGAGATCTGGGCGGCTCAAACGCCTCAGCTCTTCAATGCCGATGTCATAATCGCTTCCTACGAGGCGGCCGTAAACGACGGGGCCTCTTTCACCGACGATTCGGCTCTGGCCGAGCGGCTCGGCTACCGGATAAAGATGGCCGACGGTTCTTATGAGAATATCAAGATCACCACGGAGAAGGACATGATCCTGGCCGAGATGATCCTAAAGAAGAGGGAGGAAGCGTAAGATCTTAAGGATAGGTATTGGCTTCGACGCTCATCGCTTCATAGAGGGACGCCCTTTGATTCTGGGTGGAGTTCAGATAGATTATCCCTTAGGCCTTGAGGGACACTCCGACGCCGATGTCTTGACTCACGCCATCATCGACGCCATTCTTGGGGCGATGGGAGAGGGCGATATTGGCTGCCATTTTCCCGACAGCGATGAGAAGTATAAGAATATTTTCAGCTTGAACCTGCTGAGTGAGGCGGTGGCTCTCTTGGCAAAAAACGGCTTTCGTCTGGTGAACTTAGATACGATAGTCATAGCCGAGGCTCCCAAGCTCGGTCTTTACTGGCCGGCCATTAAAGAGAATCTGACTCGAATATTGAACGTCGAAGCAGCGAGGATAAACCTCAAAGCGACCACGACCGAAGGGATGGGTTTTGCCGGCCGCGGTGAAGGGATTGTTGCTCAGGCGGCCGCTTTGCTTGAGTTGACTTAAGGGATAGATTCGGCTTAGACCAAAGGAATGGAGCACATAGAGATTGGCGAATATCAGAGTGAGGTTTGCGCCCAGCCCGACCGGCCATCTCCACATCGGCTCAGCCAGAACAGCCCTCTTTAATTGGCTGGTGGCAAGGCGCCTTGGCGGCGATTTCATCCTGCGCATCGAGGATACCGATGCGGACCGCTCGACGCTCGCCCATGAACGGGCCATAATGGCCGATCTGAAATGGCTCGGCTTGAGTTGGGATGAAGGGCCTGATGTGGGGGGAAAGTTCGGTCCCTACCGCCAGAGCGAACGCCTTAGCCTCTACAAGCAATCGGCGGCCAAGCTCTTGGAGGAGGGGCTCGCCTACAAATGCTACTGCAGCGAAAAGGAGCTTGAGGCCGAAAGAGAGACCGCTCTTGCCAAGGGCAAGATGCCCAAATATAGCGGGCGCTGCCTTCAGATTACGGCCAAGGAAGAGGACCGCCTGACCGCCGAGGGGCGCAAACCGACGATAAGGTTTCGAGTTCCCGTTAAAAAGATCGTTGTCAAGGATATGGTCAAGGGCGATGTCGAGTTTGACAGTGAGGTTTTCGGCGACTTCATCTTGGTGAGATCGGACGGGACGGCGAGCTTTAACTTCGCGGTCACTTACGATGATGCGGCTATGAAGATAAGCCACGTGATCAGGGGCGAGGATCATCTGACCAATACGGCCAGGCATATCCTCCTCTTCGAAGCGCTGGGTCATCAGCCCCCATTCTTTGCTCACATGCCGATCACCTTGGGCTCCGACCATGCCAAGCTCAGCAAAAGGCACGGGGCGACCTCGATAAACGAGTATGCGGATCAAGGCTATCTTCCGACAGCTCTCATAAATTATCTGGTCCTTTTGGGTTGGTCGGCCCCCGAAGGTCAGGAGATATTCCAACCAGAAGAGCTGGTTTCGCTCTTTTCGATCGGCCGTATCTCCAAGAGTTCGGCCGTCTTCGACATCGACAAGCTAAATTGGATAAACGGCCAGCACATCCGGGCTCTCAAAAAGGAAGCATTCTTGCAGCTAGTCACCGAGCGCCTTCAGGAAGCTGGTTTTGTGAAGGAGCCCAACTCAATCGAGAACAAATTGACTCTTCCCAAGGTGGCCGAGGCCATCAGGGCGAGCGTGGTTAAGCTCTCGGGCGTGGCCGAGGCGGCCAAGATCTTTTACGAGGAGGCCGATGAGCCGAGCATCCAGGCGATTGAAGAACTCAAGGGGGATGAGGCCAAGCTTGTCATCTGCGACTTATTCTCGGCCCTTTCGGCCCTGGAGGAGCGCAAGGATATAGATCTCGAACAAGCGAAAGATATCTTAAAAGCCCTTTCCGAGAGACTCAAAGAGAAGGGGATCAAGGGCAAAGGGGTCTACCATCCGCTACGACTCGCTTTGACCGGGCGGGACTGTGGCCCGGAGTTATTTTATCTGATATCGATCTTTGGCCGTGAGAAGTCTTTGCAAAGGCTTAAGGAGGCATTGCAATATGTTTAAATTTATTAGGGAGGATATAGCCGCCGTAAAGGAACGCGATCCGGCGGCGACCAGCACCTTCGAGATACTATTGACCTATCCCGGTCTTCACGCCCTCCTCTTTCACCGGCTGGCCCACCGTCTCTACCGGAACGGTTTTAAAGTGACGGCCAGGGTCATCTCGCATTTTGCCCGCTTTTTGACCGGCATCGAGATCCACCCGGGAGCAACCATTGGAAAGTCGCTTTTCATCGATCACGGTATGGGCACGGTCATCGGCGAAACTAGCGAGATCGGCGATAACGTCACCATCTACCAGGGAGTAACCTTGGGCGGAACCGGCAAAGAGAAGGGCAAGCGTCATCCGACCATCGGCAATAACGTCGTCGTCGGGGTGGGAGCGACCGTCCTTGGGGCGATCAAGGTCGGCGATAACTCGGTCATCGGCGGCGGGGCCGTCGTCATCAACCCCGTTCCACCCGATAGCACTGTCGTCGGCATCCCGGGGCGCGTCGTCAAGAAGGAGGGCAAGCGTATCGCCATGATCGATCTCCACCACGAACAATTGCCCGACCCGGTCTCCGACGCTTTGCGCTCTCTGCAGCACCGCTTGGATCGCTTAGAGCACATCGTCCAAGAGATGGGAGAGGAAAGTGGTCCTGAAGGTCTATAACACACTGACCCGCAAAAAGGAGGATTTCGTCCCGGCCGAGCCGCCTAAGGTTAGGATGTATGTCTGTGGGCCGACCGTCTACAACTACATTCACATCGGGAACGGCCGCTGCTACGTCGCCTTCGATATCATCTATCGCTATCTGAAATATCGGGGCTACGAGGTTACCTATGTTCGCAATCTGACCGATGTCGATGACAAGATAATCAATCGTGCAAACGAGGAGGGAACCAGTCCAAATGAGGTGGCCAGAAAGTATGCGGACGCCTTTGCTGAGGATATGGCGGCCCTTGGCAACCTTGCCCCCGATATCGAGCCCAAGGCGACCGAGCACATCAACGAAATGATAGCGACGATTTCAGCCCTGATAGAGAAGGGGATAGCTTATGAAGTGGACGGCGACGTCTTCTTCGAAGTGGCCAAATTTCCCGCTTACGGCAAGCTTTCCGGTTGTAGCTTGGATGATATGCGCGCCGGCGAGCGGGTCTCAATCGATGAGCGGAAGGAGAGCCCGCTTGATTTCGCCCTCTGGAAGAGCGCGAAAGAGGGCGAGCCGAGTTGGGAGAGCCCTTGGGGTAAAGGGCGGCCCGGCTGGCATATAGAGTGCTCGGCTATGAGCTCAAAATACCTAGGGGCGAGCTTCGATATTCACGGCGGCGGCCAAGATCTCATCTTTCCCCACCACGAGAATGAGATCGCCCAGACGGAAGGGTTGGACGCATCCCGTCCCTTCGCTAAGTACTGGCTGCATAACGGATTCGTCAATATGGGTGATGAGAAGATGGCCAAGTCGCTCGGAAACGTCGTTTTGGTCAGGGATGTCTTAAAGGAGCATGACCCAAACGCCATCCGTCTCTTCTTTGCTCAGACGCATTACAGAAGCCCGATCACCTTCAGCGAAGATAACTTAAAGGCGGCCGCGGCCGCCTTGGAGAAGATCGAAAATACCCTGGAAAACTTAGGTCATCTCTTGGCCGGGGTCGGTCCGGGCGAAGCGAGCGAAGAGAGCCGCAAGCTTTCATCGGCCTTTGTGGCCAAGTTTGAAGAGGCGATGGATGACGACTTCAACACCGCCTTGGCCCTCGGTCATCTCTTCGATTTCACAAGAGAAGTGAACACCAAGGCAGCGACCGGCGGGGCAGCGAGCGTAGATCTAAAAGGATTTAAGGAGGCCATCAACTCTGCTCTTTCGGTCTTTGGAATAGATTTGAGCGCAAAGAAAAGCGAAGAACTCCCCCCCGAGATAATCGCTTTTGCCAAGGAGATCTTGGGCAAAGATTTCACCGAGAGAGAGGCCGCCTTGGGCGAGGTCATCGAGGCGAGAGATGCGGCAAGGGCGGCCAAAGATTGGGCCCTGGCCGACATGATCAGGGGCCGCTTAGAGGAGATGGGCTTTATCTTAAAGGACACCCCAAGCGGTCTTTTGGCCACCTATAAAGCCAAATAAAGGGGCCTAAATGGATATCATTGAAGGCAAAAACCCCGTTTTAGAACTTCTCAAGGGCGAGCGGAAGGTCTTAAAAATCTTCCTTTCCAAGGGCCTCTCGCGCTGCAAAACTTTGGCCGCCATCGAGGAGCTGGCCAAGAAAAAGCGAGTGCCGATCGAGGTCATCTCCAAGGAGAGATTTGAGGGGATCGCCAAGACCAAAGCCCACCAAGGGGTCGTGGCCCAAGCCGAAAGCTACCGCTACTTAAACTTCGACGACTTTCTAAAGAAGATCAAGGATAAAAAGGATGCCATCGTCGTCGCCCTAGATGAGGTGACCGATCCCCAGAATCTTGGCTCCATCATCAGAAGCTCCGAGGTCTTTGGGATAGACGGGCTCATCATCACCAGGAAAAGGTCGGCTCCGGTTACGCCGGCCACTTATAAGGCCAGTGCCGGGGCGGTCGAGCATTTGGGCATCATTCAAGTCGGAAGCTTAAGCGGAGCCATTAAGGCCTTGAAGGAAGCGGGCTTTTGGATATTTGCCGTCGACGGCAAGGGCGAAAAGACCTATCACGAGGCCGACTTTTCGGGGCGGATCTGTTTGATCTTGGGCGGCGAGGGCAAGGGCGTCGGGCGGCTTCTCTATGAAAACAGCGACTTTTCGGTGCGCATCCCCATGTTTGGCAAGACGAGTTCGCTCAATGTGGCCGTTGCCGCCGCCATCGTCATGTGTGAAGCTCGCCTAAAGAATCAGATACAGGGAGGGGAAGCCCGTTGAAGGGCTTGCTCCTTGTCGACGGCTACAACGTCATCCACCAATCCAAAAGGTACAGTGGCCAAGGGTTCGACCTGGAGGGCTCCCGGTCAAAACTTCTCGAGGATCTCGCCTCTTACGGGGCGATCTCAAATCTTGAGGTGATGGTCGTCTTTGATGGGGCAGAGGTTTGGAGCAAGTCCGACGCAGATGAGGGTTCGCCGGGGGTCAAGGTCATCTTTACCAAGAAGAGTCAGACGGCTGATTCCTTGATCGAGAAACTAACCCACGCCTTGGAACCCAGTAAACAGATAATCGTGGTTACGGCCGACTACGCCGAGCAGAAGGCGGTCTTTGGCAAGGGGGCGCTCAGGAAGACCCCAAAAGAGCTGATTGCCGAGATAAACTCGATGGAGCTCGAGTTTTCCATTAGTCAAAGCCTGCCAAAGACAAGAAACTTTATCGAAGACGCCCTCGATGAGGAGACTCTCAAGAAGCTTCGCAAGCTGACTTAAGTTTGTTGACCTGAGCAACTAGGGTGGCTATAATCGACTTTGTCTGCATTTTAGCTTTTTAAGCCGCTTTTATGAAATTTTGGTTTTAGGGGGAATTTGCGTGAGATTGAATTCCGAGTTCGAACTGGCTCCGATGGTGGACAGCGGAGACGATTTTGGAGAGGAGACTTCAAGCTCAATTTTATCCCCTGATTATTTACGCAAAAGCGAGTATTCCTTGGCCATTGAACGAGAGATTCAAATGGTCATAGCGGCCAAGGCCGGCGACGAGATGGCCGTCGAGGAGATCATTGAAAAATACAGGCTCTTCGTCAAGTCCAAAGCGAGATCCTATTTTCTTATCGGAGCCGACAAGGAAGATCTCATCCAAGAGGGCATGATCGGTCTCTACAAGGCGATCCGCGACTTCTCCGATGAGAAGAAGACCACCTTCCGCGCCTTTGCCGAGATCTGCATTACCCGCCAGATGATAACCGCCATCAAGACCGCCACCCGCCAGAAGCACATCCCTTTGAACTCTTACATCTCTTTAAACCGCAGCGCCTCCTTCAACGACGAGCCGGACCGCACGCTTGAGGATATAGTTTTGGCCAGCGACTCGCTCGATCCGGTCGATATGATCATCAACTGCGAGAATATGACGAATATCCAAAAGAGTTTCAGCGAGGTCTTGAGCGAGTATGAATCGGATGTGGTTCGTCTCTATATTGAGGGGCGTCCCTATCAAGAGATTGCCGACACCTTAAATCGCCACATTAAGTCGGTCGATAACGCCCTGCAGAGGGTCAAGAGGAAGATCGAACTCTATCTAAAAGATCAGTTCCTTCACTAAGGCTCCGCAGCTTATTTCCTTGCCGGCGTAGCTCAACGGCAGAGCAGCTGCCTTGTAAGCAGCAGGTTGCGGGTTCGAATCCCATCGCCGGCTCCACTATGCTTTCATCCCTTCACACGGGTCACTCAAAAGAATGATCATCGTCTCAACTTTAAGATTTCTGCCCCTTAAGTCGATACTAAATTCAAAGTAGACCGGGAAGAGCTTTTACTTTGGACTGGAGGAGATATGTTCGCAACCATGAAGGAACAGCTTAAAGAGGCAGAAAGGTTTGCAAAAGAGATTAAGGTCGATTGTTTGGCCGTCTCGATCGGCAACGCCCACGGTCCCCACAAGGGAACTCCAAGCTGGTTTTCTATCGCCTTCGAGAGATAAAATCCCTTGTTGATCAACCCTTAGTTCTGCACGGAGCTTCCGGCATCCCGGCTGAGGCTATAAGAGATAAAAAAAGCCCGCCGTAAGCGGCGGGCTTTATTTAGCAAATTTCGTTAAATCTTAACTACGTTTGCGGCTTGAGGCTTGCCGTTGTTGCCGTC
>JBBIRY010000035.1:0-7520 GCA_037441605.1 Actinomycetota bacterium
CCGAAGTCCGTAATCCGCCCCTCATCATCAAAGGCCATCCTCGTAAAATCGGAGTGATCGTAATCGATGAGGTATCTGGCAAGCTGAATCCGCCGGTATTGCCCGACGTCGCAGGGGCTCTCCTCAGCCAGGCGCGATCCCTCTTCAGGATGGAAGGAGAAGAGATGGGTCCGCCCGCCGAGATCACGCACCCTTTGGATGGCCGCGGCCATCTCGCGTTCATTCTCGCCAAGACCGCTGATGAGGTGGGAGCCGAAGTTGTTTTTGCCGAATATCCTGGAAGCTTCAGCCAGCGCCTCCCAATAGCGCTCCCATTTATGCGGCCCTTTGACGCGGCTTCCCCTGTTCTCATCGAAGATCTCTTCTGTCGCCGCATCGACGGCGATCCCCACCATCTCTACGCCGGCCTTCTTTAGTTCGATGAAGTCTGCCTCGTTTATGATAGTTGGGTTGACCAAGACCGAGATGGGGATATCGGTCTCCTCTTTGAGTCTTTTTGCAACGATCAAGGTATCTTCGAGCGCCTTCTTGTGGGTAATCATAGAGATACAGATCCGCTCGACATGGGCAGCATAATCCTTATTCAAGCGTTCGATGACGGTATCCAAGGAATGAGTCGGCCAATCGACCCTGATGAAGCTCTTATCCTCGTAGTCCCCCGCCCGCTCTCTGGCCAGGCCGCAATAACTGCAATTGGCCGAGCAACCTTGGTTGTAAGTCAAGAGCAGGTTCAAACAGTATAATTTGGCGTCCCGGTAGAAGATGCCGCTCGCAAGCCTTAAAGTCATGGCAGCGGCCAAGCTCAGTTTGACGAAATCTGGTGAATCCTTGACTCTGCATTCCAAATCAGCCATTTGTAATCTCACACCTTTCACGTTTATAGTAATCGCTAAAACCGACCCAACCCCACTTTAGAGCCTCAGCAAGCTCACCCTCATCGCCCTGCCAGTAGCTTTCAAGCCGCTCCTTCTTCTTGAAAGCCCGGCTAAGCGAGTCGAAGAGATAATCTTTAAGTTCGTCTTCGTATCCCTTCAGTTGGGCCATATTCTCCTCTTTCACCGCCAATGAGGCGTATTCTCCGGCCATCTGACCGCTCAAGACGGCCGCCGAAATCCCGGCCCCTGTGATGGGATGGACGGTTCCGGCCGCATCTCCGGCCAGAAGCAGATTGCCTCGGGCGAGCTCAATCAGCCCGCCGGTCGGAATCAGCCCGGCCGTCCCTTTGATGATCTTATCTTCGATAAGGCCGGCTGAGACCAACCGTTTGACCAAGCTCCTCAGAGCCTTTATGGGCGATACCTTGAACTTAAGATCGACCCCCGCCCCGACGTTGGCGTGATCGCCCTTGGGAAAGAGCCAGCCGTAGCCGCCGGGGATATCTTTGGAGAAGTAGACCTCGGTATGTTCTTTTTTTGCGGTAAGGGGCATCGTAAAGCCCACCGCGTGGATGAAATGGGTATTTATCGAACCCATCCAGTTTCCGACGGTCGATTTGGGGCCGTCGGCCCCGATGATTACTTTGGGCACTATCTCAAAGAATTCGCCTCCCCGCTCCATGAGGACAGTGCCGAATTTGTATTGAACAGCCCTGGTTGAAAGGAAGAGATCTACGCCAAGTTCGCCGGCCCTATCGGCCAGAGCCTGGTCGAACTCGTCTCTCTTTATGATGAAGCCGACCGAAGAATCGATAGCCATCTCGCCGCCGGGCAGAAAGGTCTTCATGCCTAAGATCTTCTGGACGATGAAGTCGCCTTCAATATCTATTTCGCGAAGGAGTTGGGCCGGGATATACTCGGCGCATTGGATAGGGGAGCCGACTTCTCGCTTCTTTTCGACCATGATGACCTCAAGGCCGTTTTTCGCAGCCGCTATGGCCGCGCTGCTTCCGGCCGGTCCCGCCCCGATCACCAGGATGTCGCATTCATATCTTTTACCCGCCATAACGCTCATACCTCTTCGTCATCGGAATTCCGAGCAGAATCTCATCATCCTTTAACTTGCCGAACTTGCGGGCTCCGCAGCAGCCTAGCGAAATATTGGGCTTTTCGGTGACGAGTGGGATGACCGTAATCTCACCGCACATGGCCGAGACCCCGCTCACGCAGCCCTGGATCACCTCGCCGGTCTCTTTGGCGATAGAGTGAACGAGCTCCATCATCTCCAAAGGCGCTCCAATGTGAATGACCACGTCGGGCTGGGCCGGCCGCTTGGCTAATGGAAAGTAGATGAGGTACTTCTTCCCCTCTTTCAGTTTGGGTTTGGCCTCCATGGCCAGCCTTGCAACCGCCTCATCTTCGGCATGACCGTAAGAGATCAAGCATTTGACCACGCTGGAGTTGAAGGAATCGACCCGCTTTTGAAGACCGAGGTTGAAGCGGGAGAGGGCGCACTTATAATTCTCGGGCCTTGCAAAGAAGATCTCTCCCGCCCTCGCCTTGGCCACCATGGCGCAATGGGTCAGCTTTTCGTCCTCTCTTAGGGCTTTGATCCCTTTGGGTCTTTTGGTTGTTATGGCGACTCCGATCCTATCCACTTGCCCTCACCCCTAAGGCCTTTTGTAAGAGAGGAAGTTTGAGGTTGGTCTGAGATTTGAAATTGCCCTTTACGGCCTGTGCCTCTTCATCCAAGTCGTAGCAAGTAACATCATCTATATCTATAAGGACGCCGCCCATGCCAGCCGAGCGGAAGAGGCGCTGTCTCTTATTGAAGAAGGCCTCACAGCAGCAGCCGATATAGGACTTGACGCCCTCGTCTTTGCAGGTTTTAAGAACGCTCTCTAAGTGCTCATAATTATGTATGGTGATCGGTCGAAGGCCGTTTTCTCTGGCCAGCCGGTAGGCCTCGCCGATACTGCAGCCGCCGCATTCGGTGCAGCCATCCTTTTCACGGTATTCACACTCTACCAGCTTTGCGCAGTAAGGAAGGAGGATGACGCTTGCGGTTTTAAGATTCTCATTCAGCTCTCCGTTTACGGTAAAGAGCGAGCCCGCTTCATCAAAAGAGAAGCCAAGGGCCGTGTAATCGGCTTTATTGAGCGCCTCTTTGATGGGCAGGATAAAGTCGTAAGGGTCAAGACCGAACATATCTAAAGCCTTATTCTCCTCTTTTAAGAAGAAGGAGACGACAGTCTCCTCGGCCTTATCGAAGCGGATATCCTTAAGGCTCGCCTCCAAATCGAAGATGGTCCGCTTGGGCGAGATGAAAAAGTCGCCGGTTATGAGGGCCTGTCTGATGAGGCGCCTCTTGGCGTCGACGATGAGGGCCGCTTTGATCAGACCCGCCTTGGCCTTATAGGAGGACTTGACTATCCTTCGAAGCGGTATCGCCTCTCTGATCTCGTGAATCCATTCATCTGAGGAGTGGTAGGCAAGCTTCTCTTCATAGAGCCTCTCTTCCGCCTCGGTGAGGCCGCCCGGCTCAAACTCTACCCCGAGGGCCTCGGCAAAGCCTTGGATAATAGCCGCCTTTATCTTTGAAAGCTCGGGCAGAACTCCAAGTTCTCTTTTTAGCCAGGTCACCCGCTCTTCAGCCGAGCTTATCTCGTGGGCGGCAAGTTTTTCGACCGGGATACGGAGGGCGCGTATCATCTCTTTGACATCAAAATCCACAAGGAGCGTCCCCTGAAAGAGGAAAGCCTCTCCCTCGAAGATGCCGCCCGTACCCGAGATCTTTCTCCCGCCCACCTCGATATCGTTTCTTGGCCTAAACTTGGCATCGATTCCAAGCTTTTTAAGACCCAAAGTGAAACCGGATGCCAAGCGCTCGGTGATCGCCTCCAGACGATAACCGAACTCTTTTCTAAGGGCGATTATCTCGAAACCGAGCTGGGAGGAGTCGAAGTAGATCGCCCCGCCGCCGGTGATCCGCCTGTTTATATCAATGCCCATCTTTTCGCAGTAGGCAGTCCTGACCTCGTGCTCGACCGTCTGGTGATAGCCGACTAAGGCCGCCTTGGGCGAAAACTGTAGGAAGCGAAGGGTGCTGACCGCACCTTGGTTCTCCCTCGCATCCAAAAGGGCAGCGTCAAGCGCGATATTTTCGCTAGCCGATCTTGGCCCGCTATCCAAAAGCCGCCACTTGGTATTCATAACTAATCCAGTTCCTCGTAGAGTAGAGCGCAGCAGAGCTCGGAGAAGCGCGGAGTGAGTCCAAGCTCCCTTGAGAGGCCGACTATCCCCTCGCTCGGGTAGGCGATCCCGTTGAGCCCGGCCTTCAAAGCCAGCTCCTCGACCAGAACCTTCTCCTCGCATGAGGCCCGCTCGCAGCCTAAAAGGACGGGCACCTTGGGAAAGAGCTCCCTTGCAAAGGTGAAGATCTCAACCATTTCTTTAGGGCCGGGCGGAGTCACCCCATCCATCGGGGTATCCGGTTTGGGGCTCAAACCGACCAGAACCAGAGAATTTATCGGATAGCGCGAGATCGCTTCCAGGGCGGCGTACTCCCCGTCGATTCGGCCGCGATCAAGCCCGATGACTACATGGGGAGCCACCCTTACGCCTTTCTCAATAAGGAGGGCAAGCGACTTTTCAAAGTCTGCCGTTTGAGCCTTTAGGTGGTAGACCCTTTTGATCGTCTCATCTGAGCCAATCATGTCGAGCATGGCCGCCTCGATTCCCGCCTCGCCCAGAGCCAGCGCGAGCTCTTCGTCCACCAGGCCTGTATGGACGATGACTTTAAGACCGAGTTCATCCTTTACCCGCTTCAAAGTGGGAGTGAACGGAACGAGCGGAACTATCCCCCGGTGATCGGAGCCGCCACTGATAAGCAGGCCCTTGACCCCCTTGGCCTTGAAACTCTTGGCCATCTCAAAGAGCTTTTCGGGATCGCGCGCCTCGTGCATCGCCTTTAGGATCTTGGCCTTGCAATGATCGCACTTTAGCGAGCAATCGCCCCCGGTAATCGAGATGGGAACAAAATAGGGGTCGGATGAGTTCTTGAATTCATCCGTTTCGTATCTTTTGATCGTCGGCGCATAAAAATAGATGTCATCAGAGAAGTTCTCCTTCCTGACCTTAAAGGCCGAGGCGAGACGCTCCTTAAGACCTTTTCCGTTCGAATTAAAAGAAGCCTGCGCCGTAGCTACTTGCCGCATTTTATATTCTCCTCCTCTATGAGCTTTAGGTAGGCCGCTATTCCATCTTTGCCTGTCGCAAAACCGGCCCGGTCCCGCTCAAAATCTTCGACTTTCATTCTGGCTATCCAACCCGTCCCGTAAGGGTCCTTATTGATCGCCGTCACCCCGGGGTAATCCTCGACCGCCTCATTCTTGGCGATCACTTCGCCCTCCAAGGGGGCGGGAAGAGGGCCGACCCATTTGCCGCTTTCCAAGATGGCGATGGGTTTCCCCTTCTTGACGAACGTTCCGACCGGCTTGATCGTCGCCTTGGCTAAGACCCCGGAAAGGTTTTGGGCCGGATCGGTCAGACCTACCGTAATTATGTCCCCTCCCTCATCCTTCATCCAGACGTGCCTCTCTATCCAGTAGTAAAGGCCGTCTGGGATGATGCAGCCTTCTTCGGCTGCGATCTTTACAATCCCCTTGTCATAGATGAGACGGCCGTGGGGATTTAAATCAACCTCTTCGACCATCAGCTCATCCTCCTTGTGAGCATATCGGCAGCCAAGGTAACCGGATCGAAGGTCGGCGAGACCGAAGGGACATAAGCCGTCTCCAAGAGGGCAAGCTGATCGATGCTCACTCCAAGCTGCATTGCAAAGGAGAGAGATACGAGCCTTCCCCAGACCCCCTCTTCGCCGATGAGTTGAGCTCCGATCAGTTTTCTGGTCTTTTTATCGCCCATCAGCTTGATGAAAAGGGGCCGGCCGGCCGGAAAAAAGTTATCTAGCGATGAAGATTCGAGCCGGGCCGAAGCGACCTTGATTCCACGCGCCTCAGCCTCCCTTGAAGTGAGACCGACCGAGCTGACTATAAGGCCGCCCAGATCAGAGATGGTCGTATCTTGACCGGGCGAAAGCCGCACATCACCGCCGGCGGCATTTATCCCGGCCACCTTGCCTTCGCGCACGGCGGCCGAGCCCAAGAACTTCTTAGAACAACCTTTCATCTCAATGCAATCTCCGGCTGCATATATACCATCAAGTGAGGTCTGCATTTTATCGCTCACCAAAACCCCTCCATGCGGGCCGATCTTGCAACCCGCCTCTCTTGCCAGCTCAACTTCGGGCTCGCTTCCGATCGCGCAAATTATCATATCCGCCTCTATCTTTTGATCTTCAAGGAGTACGCCTTCCGCCGTTTCGGCTCCAACTATCTCTTTGATCTCTTGTCCGAAGATGAGCTCTATCCCAAGGCGCTCAAGGTACTCAGATAGGGGCGGCGCCATATCCTCATCAAGAAGGCTTAAGAGCAGCCCCTTCCTCGGCTTTACCACTTTGACCTCAAGCCCCCGCTTCTTTAGAGCGACGGCCGTCTCCAGCCCGATAAGTCCGGCTCCGATGACCGCGGCTCGTTTCGCCTTCAAGGCCGCGCTCAAGATCGCCTCGCCGTCATCGATTCCCTTTACGGTGAAGATCCCCTCTTTGTCCGCTCCTTTAAGTTTGAGAAGGAGCGGCTTGGAGCCGGTCGCGATGATCAGCTTGTCGAAGAAGATCTCGCCCTCTTGAGTCCAAACCACCTTTTTGACCGGATCGATTCCGGTCACCTGAACTCCCAGCTTAAGCTCAATATCGCTCATGGTATAGAGCGAGGGCGGGTGGACGATGAGGTCCTTTACCTTTTCAACCTCGCCCGAGACGGCAAAGGGCAGGCCGCAGGGCGAATAATGATTATACTTATCCGACGAGACGATGGTTATATCGATTTCGGGATCGATCTTCCTGGCCTCAAAGGCAGCTGTCGTCCCGGCCCCGCCGCTTCCGATTATCAGAAGTCTCATCCGCCCATCACCATTTCAAAGTGCATAAAGAATATGATTCCAAAACCTTAGGCTTGAGCGCCCTTGTTGGAGAGGCAATCCCAACCTTCGCGCTCCATCCTCTCTTTGATCTTGGCAAAAGCCGCCTCGCCCTGGAGTAGTTCTCCCCTCTCGGCGTCCAAATTGGAGGCCTTGATCTTACAGATCCAACCCTGGCCGTAAGGATCTTCATTCACGGTCTGGGCTCTGGAGAGAATCTTCTCGTTCACCTCGACGAGCTCGCCGCTGACTGGAGCCTTGATCGGGCCGACATACTTGCCGGACTCGATTATGGCCACTCTCTTCCCTTTTTCCAGCTCAAATCCGACCTTACGTGGTCTTACATAAAGCAGGCTTCCGGCCACGAATTGGCCGACATCGGTCAGTCCCGTCACAATCGTATCCTCGCCTTCGAATTTGACCCACATCATCGAGTCTACGTCGTAAAAAGTCTCTTTATCATCCGGGAAATTGCATCCCTCAAGTTCAAACATACTTCCCCCCCTAAGGTTTTGACGACTATGCGACCCCGGCTTGAGGAGTCTCCATTATATCCATCACGATTTCCAGAATATCCATCACTTTGAGCTTGCTCTCTTTAGAGAC
>JBBIRY010000036.1:0-7128 GCA_037441605.1 Actinomycetota bacterium
TAAGAGGGCCGGGTCCAAGATATCGGGGCGATTGGTCGCCGCAATTAATATGACGTTATCTTTGACATCGAAGCCGTCCATCTCAACCAAGAGCTGGTTTAGGGTCTGTTCACGCTCGTCGTGACCGCCGCCAAGGCCCGCTCCCCGATGACGCCCCACGGCGTCTATCTCGTCCATAAAGATTATCGACGGCGAAACCGCTTTGGCCTGCTCGAAGAGATCGCGCACGCGAGAGGCGCCAACGCCCACAAACATTTCGACAAAATCAGAGCCGCTGATCGAAAAGAACGGCACTCCGGCCTCACCGGCCACGGCTCTGGCCAAAAGAGTCTTTCCGGTTCCCGGCGGTCCAAAGAGAAGGACGCCCTTGGGGATCTTGGCTCCCATGGCATGAAACTTGCCCGGCGCCTCCAGATACTCCTTTATCTCCTGGAGCTCCTCTATCGCTTCATCTAAGCCGGCCACATCCTTGAAGGTGATCTTATTCTGCTCTTGGGTCAACCGCTTGGCCCGACTCTTGCCAAATGACATCACCCGGCTTCCGCCCCCCTGCATCTGGTTGATCATGAAGATCCAAACACCGATGATGAGGATGAAGGGAAGCAAATTGACCAGGACGGCCAGCCAGATCGACTCCCTTTGCGGATCGATCTTGAAGGAGACTTTGGCCTCCTCGAGCTTGCTTGCGATATCGTAATTCTCCTCGTAATTCACGGTGAACTCGGTGCCGCCCTTAAGCTTGCCCTGAATCACCTTGTCCTTGTTCTTGATTAGGGCGGTCTCTATCTCACCGGCCTGAAGTTTGGCTGAGAAATCGTTGAAGGCCAGCTCGGTCGGCTTAGGCTCCGTTCCCATGAAGCTCTGGAACAGAAAGAGGACCAGTATCAGGATGAGAAAATAGAAGCCTGCGCTCCTGATTATCCTGTTCAATCTATGCACTCCTTTTCAAAGTGGATTTATCGTAAAAAGTCATGTTAACATATCCTTTGACTTGGGGCAATTTGACCTAGTCTTAAACCTGATGCCTCGGTTTCAAGAATCGGATCTCCTCTAAGTTCCTGTATTTCTCGTTGAAATCAAGACCGTAGCCGACGATGAATTCGTCGGGCACCTCAAACCCGCAGTAGTCGATGCCTATCGGAGCCTTCCTTTCGACATCTTTCCTGAGTAGAGTGCATATTTTCAGGCTGGCCGGCTTTCTCGAAAGGAGATTTCGAATCAAATACTTCAAGGTGAGACCGCTATCTATTATATCCTCGACTATCAGAACGTCTTTCCCTTTGATATCGACGTCTAAGTCTTTAAGTATCCTGACGACGCCGGACGTCTTGGTGGACGAGCCATAGCTGGAGACGGCCATGAAGTCTATCTCGAGCGGAATGGCGATCTTTCGCACCAGATCCCCGATGAAGATGACGGCACCCCGAAGTATACCGACCAGAAGGAGATCTTTTCCCTTATAATCATCGGTTATCTTCTCTGCGAGCTCATCGATCCGGCTCTCTATCTCGCCGGCCGTTATGAGAACCTCTCCCAACTCCTCTATCATTCACTCTCCAGACTTTTTATTTCTTTGGCACAGCCTCTAATTTGAGTACCCTCTCTGTATCTTCGGTAACTTTGTACCTGTCGTCCAGCCTCAAACCCACAACCCAGATTATCTGACCGCCCGAGGTGACTATGGGAATCCTCCTCTTCAGTCTCTTTGCGATTTTTGCATCGACGAAGAGATCGGAGACCTTCTTGAAGCCCCCCATCTTAAGCGGTTTGAACCTGTCGCCAAAGCGCCAGTTCCTGATGGTTAAGGGATCTTCGATTAAATCCGCGTCGAAGTGGGCCAGATGGCTGCCTTCTGATGGAAGCTCTCCTTGAGCGATGAGACTCAAGGGGGACTTCCCGGCTTCCACCATAATTATACTACTCTTGAACTCAAAACCTAAGCCGCAAGCTGTGGAGCCCCCTTCCGCCCCCAGCGGGAACTCAATATCCTCCCCCTCTTTAAGGAAGTCTTTCCGCAGCACCAGCAGGCTGTCATGTTCCTTCATGATGACGATGCCGCCCGGAAGCTCCCTTTTTAAACTCGCCTCCTTGGGCTCGAAAATCCCTTCGGTGTGACGCTTTTCGATGGCGGTCAGGTCGCCCTTGAGCGCCGCTATCGCCTTTCGAATGACCCTTGCCCGAAGCGAATCGCTTAAGCCCTCCAATTCACCCAGAGGAATCTCGACCATGCCTTCGTTTAAGATCGCCATCCGATCGAACTCAAAGGCGGCCATCTCGGCAAGGAAGGCTTCGTCGGCCATTATCATCTCAATGTTACCCAAAACGACCTCTCTTATGTTGGGGTTATAGGTTTCAAGCAGGGGGATGAGCTCTGCGCGAACGCGGTTTCTTAAAAAAGCGGGGTCAAGGTTGGAGGAATCGATTCTGAACTTAAGCCCCCGCTCTTTGGCATACGCTTCCACCTCTGCCTTTTTCACTTCGATGAGCGGCCGGATGAATACGCCCCGCTTGGGCGGGATTGAGGAGAGTCCTTTGAGGCCGCTTCCGCGGATGAGATTGATGAAGAAGGTCTCGACGCGATCGTCAGCAGTGTGGCCGAGAGCAACCTTATTGGCACCGATTTCTTTGACCGCCCGCTCCATGTGATCGTATCTTGCAACTCTGGCCGCCTCTTCTATTGAAAGGCCTCTCTCCTTGGCGAAGGAGGCAACGTCGAATGAGTCGCTTATTGTTGAAAGGCCACTCTCGTTGGCCAAGGCGGAGACGAAATCTGCATCGGCCTTAGACTCTTCTCCCCGTAATTGGTGATCCAAGTGAAAGATGGAGAGCTCAATCCGCAAATCCTCTTTTAATTCAAGCAGAATATCCAAGAGTACAACCGAGTCTACGCCGCCACTGACGGCAACCATTACTTTGTCGCCTGGAGCGATCATAGCGAAGCGACTCATCGTAGCCAGCAATTTATCTTTTAGATCGGTCATCAGGTTCAATCCAGCTCCTAAAGAATTGTTATATAGATAAAGATAGATGAGTTTTAGCGGAATTTGAAGCGCCATCGATATTTATTGAAGTTCATCTTAATAATCTATTGACATATAAGTTATTTAATGATAAGGGTAAAATGTTGAGTATAGTTATTAACCTTATTAGGAGGTTGATGAAAATGAAAAAAAGAGTTTCAATGTTTCTAGTTTTGATCTTGACCCTACTGTGGCCGTTTTTGCCAGCCTCTTCGTTTGGAGTTGGCGATCAAGACTTAACGGCTGCGCCGCCAGCCGGTTATAAGCCGACCCCTTCGGAAGAGTTGGATTTAATCTTGACCACCTTCGAAAACGAGACTTCATCCCTGCTTAAAGCCATGTCTCTCGCAACCGCCAAGGCTCTTCTCATTGAGGACTACTACCCCTGGGGTTTAACTTCAAACGGTCAAGTGCTCCGTGAGTTCGGGGTCGAATACGATAGAGCCAATTCTTCAAGTCTAAGCCAATGGGACTTGAGCGCTTACGATTTCATCATGTACGCATCGGATCAGCCCTCGTCATATTATCAAAACATTCAGGCCAACTTGGGCAAAATAAGCTCTTTCGTCTCAAACGGAGGTTTATTGATAGCTCACTGTTGCGACGGAGGTTGGAACTATGGCGATTGGGCTGGGCTCAAAATCTTACCTAGCTATCCAACCCATACCAATTTGTATTCTCAAAACGTCTATATTGCAGACGCAAGCCATCCAATATCTTGTTCCTTGACCGATTCCATTTTGTATCATTGGAACTATTCCACCCATGGATACTTCAACAACCTGGCCGCCAACACAAAAACGATCATGGTAACGGATAACGCGCGGCCAACCTACATCGAATACCCTTACGGCAACGGAAAGGTTCTAGCCACTATGCAGACGGTCGAGTGGGGCTATGGAAGGATAGGACGACCGCAGCTTCAAAGGAATGAGATGAGCTATGCTTTGGAATACTGTGGAACCCAAAGGAAGATCATATCCCAATTCTCCACCTTCCCTCAAACCATCGATCCCTACGTCTCCGGCGAAGCCATAGCCTATACTTTAGGCAAGCAGGCTCTCATTACAATCGAAATGCTAGATAGCTCGGGCAAGGTTGTTAGAACGATAAAAACAGATCGGCTTCAAGCGGCGGGTGGTTATACAGACGATTGGTACGGGGTGGTGGACTTTCCCGAAATGTCTTCTGGCTCCGATAAAGGCATCATGTTTGCCCCAGATGGCGAGTATACGATCAGGCTGGTTGCCAAAGATGCCGGCAACCCCTCAATATTCGATCAAAAAACGGCAAAAGTAACGGTCAAGACGGGTTGGTAGACTGATCGTAAATTGTACGGTTTTAATGCAAAGGAAAACCAATGAACGGTAGCAGTGGCGACTTAAAGAGAATGATAGTCGGATTGTTAACCTTGGCAATCATCACTATTTTGGGTGGTTTGATCATAAATTATTTACTCTTCACCCCCAAGCAGAGGGATATAAGCCTGGAATATATCGTGAACATCTCCCCCAAAGAGGGAGAGACACCTAAAAACTTAACCGTTTACTTGCCCTTTCCTCACCATGAGGGAGAGCCGGTCGAGAGGGTCCTTGAAACGATGAAAGAGCTGGATGAGAAGTACCCAAAGGAACAAGCGGGAGATATTCAATTAGTAGATACCAAGCATGGCAAGATGCTCAAACTATTCTTTCCCGTCCTGGAGAATGGGTGGGGCGGGAACGGTTGTGCCGGATTTGATGAGCCCTATCGAAACAACCCGCCGCCACTCGAATCCAAATATCCTTTAGAACCAAGGTTTGAGGTAACCACAAATGAACTGGGAGAGCCGATCAGCCACTCCTGGATCTACCTCGATTATGAGGGGGGAACCGGCATTGCTTTGGCTTCTCGATATTGGATTAGAGACAGGTGGAAGATGCCGATTAGTTGGCACGTAAGCGGCAGAGATTTTTGGGTCTTCCCCGGCACCGATAACCCGCCCGAAGAAACCGTACAAGGAAGGAATATAGGAAGAACCGGCAACCCGGTTGAAGTAGAAATAAACGGCAATGGTTGGATAAAGATTCCGGTCTTTGGAGGTTGAAAAAATTTTTAAGGAGGAGAGATGAACAAGTTAAAGAAGTGTCTAGCTTTGATTTTGATCGTTCTCATCATCATGCCCAATTTGGCTTACGCCTGGTCGCCCGTCACCCATTACCACATCAATAAGGCCGCTCACCCCGGTCTCTTCTCAAGCCAAGAGGAGAATCTGATCTTCTATGCCAACGGCATGGGGCCGGATCTTATCTGCCGCGTCTGGAGATACTGGCCATTTTACGATCCCCCCTATCCGTTTAAAGATCCTGATGGAAGAGATTATGATTGGGCCGATTTCCTTCACTCACCCGATCCTAAGAGGGTTAAAAATAGCATCACCCCATATCCTTATTGGAATAGTCCAAACTTCGCTTACCTCATGCTCAAGACGGCAGGTTATCCGAGCAAGATAACCTCAAAGAACAAGGCCTACTCCCTCGGTTGGGGCGGCCATATCGCGGCCGACTGGGTGGCCCACAATAAGAACCTCTTTCCCATAGCCGATCACAATATAATTCAAGATGGGGTCCACCTGCTCGGAGAGACTAATTATGATGTTTACGTATACATCACTCGCAGGTCTATCCCAACCAAAATGCGCTTCAACCCGTCTTTAATTCATAAGGCCCTGATGAACTACAGGCTGATCGCCCTGCACGAGGCAAATCTCGAGTGGTCGGATGAAAAAGTTACTCTTGAAGCTAAAAAGTCTACCCTTCCCAAGGCCTACATCCAAGGACGCTGCAAGACCTTCGCCGAGAGGCTGGCCGTCATACAAGGCGGCTACGCCGCCACCGTGGTCAAACTCACCCTTAAGGGTAAACTGCCGATATTCTTGCTTAAAATGAGAAATGCCGGAGCGGAAAGCAATATCTCTTTAGCTGAAAATGCGACCTATGCCTGGGTGAACGTTAGGTGGCCAAGGGGCGGCATTCCAAACTATGATAACCTGGTCATCCCCTTTAGGCCCGTCAACCTGCTAAGCGCTTTCGCTTCGGACGGTTATCAGCCATCTTTTTACCAGGCGGCAAGCCTTCTTCACGCCAGCGCCCTGGGGGAAGAAGAGTCGACAGATGTAACCGATGAGGTATATTACGGTTTCTGGGCTGAGCTGACAAATCGGGTTAAGGAAGCCGGTATCTTACAGGCGAGCGAAGAGACGACCGAAGAGGGCGAGCTTATAGTCGATGTAGAAATAACCGATCAAACTCGTTTTGAAGAGATTTTTGAAGCGTTTATATTGGAATGCGTCTCAAATCCATCCTCGAATATCGAAACAAAGTATGCTTTCTTCATGCGCAATATCGCAATAGAAGGGGAAGGCGATATAGACAAGCTGATGGATATGATCTCACCCACCATAACCGGTCTCACTCCTGCAAACGGTTCCTTCACCAACAACACCGCTCCCACCATCTCGGCGACTGTCCAAGATAACGAGGGCGGCATCGGGGTGGACTTCGAGCACATCAAGATTATCTTGGATGGCGAGGCTCTTGAAACCAGCTTCGATGTGAATACTGGCCAAGTTTCGGCCACCCCAAAGGGATCCCTTCCCGAAGGCGAACACAGCGTAAGCCTTGTCGCCTTCGACAAGGCCGGAAACGAGGCCGAGAAAACCTGGAAGTTCACGGTGGATACCATCCCTCCCGAGTTAACACATGACGTCATCAACAAGATAATAAACGTGAAGAAGAATACGGTGGCAGCGATAGAGCTCATCTCCAACGAACCGATAACCTTCAGAGCCGAGATATTCAGGGTCAAGGACAAACAGACCGGAAACAAGGGAGAAAAAGTCTATACCTACACATACCAAGAACTAACTCAGGAGTTCACCTTCTTCTGGGGTGGCAGAAACGATGAGGGCAATCTAGTCCCGGGCGGGGTGTACACCGTAAAGATAACCGCTGCAGACAGGGCCGCAAATGAGACAACCTTTGAGGCGCAAGTGAACGTGAACAACGAAGCCGGGAAGTAATTCGAATTCAGAGTAAAAGTGGAGGATTAGGCGGCTACATTGACTTAA
>JBBIRY010000037.1:0-6936 GCA_037441605.1 Actinomycetota bacterium
GATCATTAACGAATATCTGGTCGTCCTGATGCTCAGCTTCTTCGATATCAAGATCACCGCCGTCTATGTGGCGAGCGGGCTTCTGATAGGCACCTTTGCCGGTTCTATCTTGGGGCGGATGGATCTCGAGAAGGAATTGGAGATGGGTTTTGCAGCCAAAGGCGGACAGATTCCCTCGACGCGGCCGCAAAAATTCGAGAACCTTGCCAGCCGAATATCTTTCGGTCTAAGTGAAGCCAAATCGGTTACCGCCAGCGTTTGGCTCTGGGTTCTCTTTGGGGTCGCGATAGGGGCGCTCATCCACGGCTATGTCCCCGATGAACTGGTTGGGCAAGTCATCGGGAGAACAGGCGCCTTCTCGGTGCCGCTGGCCGTCCTGATCGGGGTGCCGATGTACGGAAGCTGCGCGGCCATCGTGCCGATCGCCTTGGTCCTCTTTCAAAAGGGGATTCCACTGGGCACAGCCCTATCCTTCATGATGGCAATCTCGGCCTTGAGCCTGCCCCAAGCGGTCATCTTAAGACGGGCGATGAAGCTCAAGTTGATCGGAATATTTTTTGGGATAACCACGGTAGCCATCATCTTGACGGGCTATCTCTTCAATTTCTTGCAGAAGGTTTTGGTCTAGGGGAGGTATGTTTGTCAGACTCTTCTGATCGGAGAAAAGATATTGGCCGATAAAGAGCATTGGGAGAAGGTCTATCTCACCAAGGAATCGACCGAGCTCAGCTGGTTTCAGGAGCATGCCGACCTATCTTTAAAACTGATCCAGGCGACCGGCGCGGATAAGGCGGCGCCCATCATCGATGTCGGAGGAGGCACCTCGCCTTTGGCCAGCGACCTTCTTGGCGCTGGTTTTAAGGATGTTACCGTTCTCGATATATCCGGCGCAGCCCTAAAGAGAGCCCAGGAGAAGCTTGGGCCGCTCGCAGATAAGATAATCTGGATAGAGGCCGATATCACCCAGGCCGATCTGCCCAAGCATCACTACGAGGTCTGGCATGACCGGGCGGTATTTCATTTTTTAACTTTTGATCGAGATCGGCATCGCTATGTGCAGACGGTAAAACGGGCGGTCAAGCCCGGCGGGCATGTGATAGTCGCCTCATTTGGCTTGGATGGACCTAAGTATTGCAGCGGTTTGGAAGTGGTCAGATACAGCCCCCAAACCATGCATGAGGAATTTGGAGGCGACTTTGAACTTCTCACCTCCACCGAGGAGACTCACCACACCCCGTCCGGCAGAGACCAGGAGTTCATCTATTGTTATTGCCGCAAAGGGTAGAGGGGTGGAGCAGCCGATTATTTGTTCAAAAAGAGTGCTATAATTCTTTACCATAACCCACACATGCGTAGTCAAACATAAAAATTGAATTAGGACCTTGATGGAAATCATCTATTCAGACGCTAAAGAATTCGACCGAGCCAAGTTGTAAGATCTATTCCTCTCAGTAGGCTGGTCTTCTGGAGATTATCCCAAAAAGCTGCAGGTTGCCATGAGAAATTCGGATATGGTCATCTCCGCTTGGGATGGAGAAAAGTTGATTGGGCTCATAAATGCCCTCTCTGACGGGGTTATGAACGTCTACTTTCACTATCTTCTCGTTAGGGCGGAATATCAATCCAAGGGCGTCGGCAAGCAGCTCATCTCTTCGATTTTGGAGCGTCGTAAGCATTTTACCCGCAAGGCGGTTATTGCATACGATGTAGAAGCTGCTTTTTACGAACGCTGCGGATTTGAGCGGGGAGAGGGGAAGGTCCCGTTATTTATTACTTATTTGGGGACGTAAAAAACAATACCTGACTACTTGGCCGATAATCTGTGATAATATTATGGGCAGGGAGGCAAGCCATGAGATACAAGGTAAACTTAAAGAAGACGGACGAAGGTTACTCGGTCTGGGCGGCTTTTTTGCCGGGTTGTTGGTCTCAAGCGGCGACCGAAGCCGAGGCTTTCGAAAACATCAAAGATGCGATAGAGGCTTATTTGCAGACGGTAGAGGAACTAGGCAAGGGCAAAGAGGCTCGCTATGTTGAAGTAGCAAATGCCTAAGCTAGGTTTAGTTTAGTAATCTTAAGACCGGGAATCGCTATGCCGACAGTTCGAAAAATAGGCCAGTTCAGGTTCTTCTTTTACGCCTGCGATTGGGGAGAACCCAAACATATACACGTAGAGGCCGATAATAAAGTTGCGAAATTTTAGCTTGATCCGATAGTTTTGCATAGCAGTGGAGGTTTTAATCGGGTTGAAATCGGCCAAATCCATAAGATAATTAAGGATAACGAGAAAGAATTGAAGGAGGCCTAGGATGAGTATTTCGGCGCTTGAAATAGAAGCACCATTAATTGAAGGGGTTAGCTTATCGGAAGATACCCTCACGGCGGACCTACGGGATGGAAGAACAATCTCCGTTCCTCTGGCCTGGTTTCCCAGGTTGATGCATTCAAGCCCCAAAGAGCGGGAGAACTGGAGATTGATAGGTAGCGGCGAAGGTATCCACTGGGATGAAATAGATGAAGATATAAGTGCAAAAGGTCTCTTGCTTGGTAAGTCTGCCAACGAGAGCCCAGAATCTTTTAAGCAGTGGCTAAAGGCCAGAAAACAGTCTTAACTCCGCTTGAGTTCATGTTGCCCTCAACTAGAGGCCGTAAGTCCACCTGTGGCCGTTATGTGTCTTTTTGTAAGCCATGTGGCTTGTTGGTCCAAGTCTTCAACCTTCAGTTTTTACTGGCGTCTGGAGGCGGGCGACTTGGGCCATGAGCCAAAGGCTCACAAGAAGGCCCATCACGCCATAGGCAGACAGGTCAGCCTCTGGCTGAGGTAGCTGTACCAAGCTCCGAGCTATCCACTCCAAACCAACAACTACAATCATGCTATAATCTTCCTATCAAAACCCACACATAAGCAGGTAAATAATGAATGAAGACCTAACAATCTTGGCCATAGAGACCTCTTGCGATGAGACGGCGGCGGCTGTGCTAAAGGGGTCAAACACGATTCTCTCCAATGTCATCTCATCTCAAGTCAAATACCACGAAAAATTCAGAGGGGTGGTGCCCGAGATCGCTTCGCGCAAACATGTCGAACTGATCGGTCCGGTCATCAAGGAGGCTTTGAGTGAGGCGGGCTTAATCTTAAGTGATATCGACGCCATCGCCGTTGTTAACGGACCCGGCCTGGTTGGCGCGCTTCTGATCGGCCTTGGCGTGGCCAAGGGCCTCGCTTACGCGGCCAAAAAGCCGCTCATCTGCGTAAATCATATCGAGGCCCATATCTTGGCCAACTTTTTGGAAAACGAAGATCTTAAGCCGCCGCTGGTGGCTTTGGTCGTTTCGGGCGGGCATACGGCCTTGGTATATATGAAAGATTTTGGAGAATACGAAATCATGGGCGAAACCTTAGATGACGCCGCCGGCGAGGCCTTCGACAAGGTGGCCAAATTCTTAGGATTAGGTTATCCGGGCGGCCCTATCATCGATAGGCTTGCCAAAGAGGGCGATCCCGCGGCTATAGATTTTCCAAGGGCCATGATGAGGGCCAAGAATTACGATTTTAGCTTGAGCGGCCTTAAGACGGCCGTCATCAATTACGTGCGGGCCGAAAGGGCCAAGGGAAACGAGATAAATGTGAACGATCTTGCCGCAAGCTTTCAGGCGGCCGTCATCGACGTGCAGGTGGCAAAGGCCATCCGGGCGGCCAAAGAGAAGGGGGCAAGCCGGCTGGTCTTGGCGGGCGGGGTCTCGGCCAACCGCTCACTTCGGATAAGGATGAAAGAGGAGGCGGAAGGTGAGGGGATACGAGTCTATAACTCCTCTCTTATTCTTTGCACCGATAACGCGGCAATGGTGGCCAAGGCGGCATATGAGATGATAAAGAAGGACCCGTCCCTTATCGAGATCGATGCCGCAAGGAACATGGATGCCAACGCCTATCCGGTTTTGAGCCTCGGCAATATTTGATAGAGCATCAATCGACCTTTTTACTCGCCTATCCTTGAGCCTGTGGATAATGTGGAAAAAACGGCTTTTTTCGACAAATTCCCTGAATGCAAATTTATCGCCTTGGGGAAAGTCAATGAGTTAAAATTTAGAGAATGATTGCAAGGAGGCTTTTCAAATATTGGAAAATTTGAAAGCAAACTTTGTGAAAATTTTCTTATCAAATCCGTTTCTTTCGGCTCTCTCCGGCCTCCTTCTGGCCATGGCTTTTCCCAGGTTTAACTGGGGCTTTCTTGCCTGGTTCGCTCTGCTTCCTCTCTTTTTGACCCTCTTTTCATCTCGGCCGAAAAGCGGGCTTTTATGTGGTTTTATAGCCGGGGTAATCTTCTTTCTGACCACTGCCTATTGGATGTTCATATTTGGCCGATTGGCCGGCCTCAGCTTCGCAATATTCCAATCCCTCTTCTTTGCGGCCTTCGGAGCGGGGGCGGTGATTATCCACAGATATTACGGTTGGCAGATTAGGCCCCCTCTGATTGCTTCTCTCTGGGTGGCCTTAGAACTCCTCCGCTCGCTCGGTCCCTTTGGAGTCTCGTTTGGGACGCTCGGCTACAGTCAGCATAATTTTGCCCAGGCCCTCGCCACCGCCTCCTTTTTGGGTGCCCATGGTCTCTCCTTTCTTATCGCACTGACCAACCAAGCCTTCGCCGAGATCGCTCATGCATGCATAAGCGAGAAGGATAAGGGTCTCAAAAGGCGGATAACGAGGGTTCTCCCATTAGCAATCTTTCCTATCCTTATCGTTTTAGCCCTCTCTTTGGTAAAGTACAGCGAGGTAGAGCCCAATCAAAGAGAGGTTAAGGTCGCCGTACTGCAGCCCAATATTCCCCAAGAGGTGAAGTGGCAGCCAATGAGCCAAGAGACGATATTCGACGTTCACCTCGATCTGGCCAAGGAGGCGGCCAAGAAGAAGCCGGATATCATCATCTGGCCCGAAACCGCTCTGCCCGCCATCTTGCTTGATGAGGAAGAATATCTCGCCGAGATAAAAAAGCTGGCTAAGGAGTCTGGTTCTTACATGCTGGTCGGCGGGTTATATGAGCAAAAAGATGATTCGGGTTCAAGTAAAGAGGCCGCCTCGAACTCCGCCTTTCTCTTTGCACCAAACGGCGAAATAACGGGCCGCTATGACAAGCTTCGGCCGGTTCCTTTCGGCGAGTATATTCCGCTTCGCCCCGTTTTCTCGAAGATCAAAGCGTTAGAGACGATAGCCTATGACGCCAAGGCCGGAAGCGATCTCACCATCTTTGAAACACCCTTCGGGCGCTTTTCGACCGTCATCTGTTTTGAGTCCACCGACCCGTTTTTGGTGAGAAGTTTTGCAAAGAAGGGGGCCGAGGCCATCATCGTCATGACAAACGACGGCTGGTTCAAAGAGACGGCCGCCGCAGAGCAGCATATGACGATGGCCAAATTCAGAGCGGCCGAAAACGGCCTCTTTGTGGTGCAGGCGGCAAATACCGGCATCTCAGCCATAATCGATAGCGGTGGTCAAGTCGTGGGGCAAACCGGCTTAAATGAGGAGGCCATCTTAAAAGGTGATATTAAGCTTGGGCCAAGCCAAACCACTTACGGCCGCTTTGGACACCTTCTTCCCTGGATACTACTCACCATTTCCGCCACATCTATCCTATTGACCTTAATTAAAAAGCCGCTCCAAAAGCCTTAAAAAGGCGTTGATTTTTAAAATCCTTTATTGTAAGATAAATCCTGCTTGAGGTTAGCAGTCTAATAATAAGAGTGCTAAAAAGCCTTAAATATCCATTTTAACAGGAGGGATGGTTATGAACTTAAAGCCTTTGGGCGATCGCGTGCTGGTTAAACCCGCCGTGTGCGAAGAGATGACCAAGAGCGGAATCGTGATTCCCGATACCGCCAAAGAGAAGCCGCATGAGGGCGAGATAGTCGCCGTTGGAAGCGGTAAGATGGAGGATGGTAAGCTCGTTCCTATGGAGGTCAAGGCGGGCGACAAGGTTCTCTATTCAAAGTACGGCGGGACCGAAGTCAAATTGGACGGCGAGGAATATCTCATCATGCGTGAGAGCGACATCCTGGCTATCGTAAAGTAATCGTTAGAAGAAAAGGAGATGATTTAATGCCTAAACTCATAGAGTTTGATGAAGATGCAAGGCGCAAGATGCAGGCGGGCGCCGATGCCCTAGCCGACGCGGTCAAGGTCACTTTGGGGCCGAGGGGAAGGAACGTCGTCTTGGAGAAGAAATTCGGCGCTCCCACCATCACCAATGACGGGGTGACCATCGCTAAAGAGATTGAGTTGGAAGACCCGTTTGAGAATATGGGCGCTCAGCTCGTCAAGGAAGTGGCCACCAAGACCAACGACGTGGCCGGAGACGGAACCACGACTGCAACGCTCCTTGCCCAACAGATGATCACCCAGGGCTTGAAGAACGTTACGGCTGGCGCCAACCCGATGTTCATCAAGAAAGGCATCGAGAAGGCCGTGGCTATGGCCGTCGAAGAGATCAAGAAGATGAGTAAACCGATTGCCGACGACCCCAAAAAGATCGCCGAGGTTGCCGCCATCTCCGCGGCCGATGAGGAGATCGGCTCCAAGATCGCCGAGGCCATGGGCAAGGTCGGCAAAGACGGCGTCATCACCGTTGAGGAGTCGCAGACCTTCGGCATAGATATCGAGGTCGTTGAGGGTATGCAGTTCGACAAGGGTTATCTATCCCCCTATATGGTGACCGATGCCGAGAGGATGGAGGCCGTGCTCGATGATCCCTTTATCCTCATCGCAAATCAGAAGATCTCGGCCGTCCACGATCTACTTCCGGTTTTGGAGAAGATCATGCAGACCGGAAAGGCTCTGCTAATAATCGCCGAGGATATCGAGGGCGAGGCTTTGGCCACCTTGGTTGTGAATAAGATCAGGGGCACCTTCACCTGCGTGGCCACCAAGGCTCCCGGCTTTGG
>JBBIRY010000038.1:0-6929 GCA_037441605.1 Actinomycetota bacterium
ATGAGTTTGCCCAAGGTTTTAAGCCTTTCTTGGGTCGCTTGAGAGGCGCCGGTAGGTTGGGCGCAAAGATGGTCAAGGGGCAAGTAATCGGCCCGATCAGTTTTGGGCTGACCATTACCGATCAGACCAAGGCGGCCGTACTTTACGACGACACCTTGCGAGATGGCGTCATAAAGACGCTGGGCATGAAGGCGAGGTGGCAGCGGAGTAAGCTTAAAGAGGCGGCGGCCGATCTTCCCAATCTGATCTTCTTTGACGAACCCTATCTGCAGTCTTACGGCTCGGCTTATGTTAAGCTCAATGAAGATGAGGTTATCGCCTATCTCAATGAATGCTTTGAGCTTTCCGGAGGCATGGTCGGTCTTCACTGCTGCGGCAAGACGGATTGGGGCCTGATCTTAAAGACGAATCTTGACGTTTTAAGTTTTGATGCCTTCGATCATATCGAAAGTCTCTCACTCTACCCCGATGCTTTAAGCTCATTTTTAGAGAGGGGCGGGATCATCGCCTTTGGCATCATCCCGTCGGACGATAAGATTACCGGTCTCAATCCGGATTTCTTCATAAGACGCTTCGAGGAGGCGGTCGATCTTTTGGCCGCAAAGGGGCTGGATAAAGAGACCATCTTGGCCTCCTCTCTGATCACACCGAATTGCGGGACCGGTTCGATGAGCGTTGCGGCGGCCGAGTGGTGTTATGAACTATGCGGGCTCGTTTCCAAAGTGCTTAGGGATATATATTTTAAGGGCGAAGATTAAATGAAGATTGCGGTAACCGGCAAAGGGGGAGTCGGCAAATCGACCATCGCCGCCTCTTTGGCCCGCCTATACAAAGATCAAGGTTTCAAGGTTTTGGCCGTCGACGCCGATCCAGACGCCAATTTGATCATGGCTTTGGCCGGAGAGGTGGAGGGCGATTTTACCCCCATCTCCAAGATGAAGGATCTGGCCGAGGAGCGGACCGGGGTCAAGCCCGGCACCATCGGCGGCATCTTTAAGCTAAATCCCAAAGTGGATGATCTGCCCGACGCTTTGGCTAAGGAGGTTTTGGGGATAAAGGTGCTTGTGTTGGGCGGGGTTGAATCGGCTGGCTCGGGTTGCATCTGCCCCGAAAGTGCTCTCCTAAAGAGCTTGGTCAGAAACCTGGTTTTACAGAGAAATGAGGTCGTCATCATGGATATGGAGGCTGGCATTGAGCACTTGGGTCGAGGGACTGCCGGAGGCGTCGATGCCATGCTGATTGTGATCGATGCCGGAAAAAGGAGCCAAAAGACGGCTGAGAGCATAGCCCAGCTGGCCAAAGAGATCGGCCTGGAGCATATATTCATCGTGGCCAACAGAGTTTTGGTGGGGCAGGCTCCAATCTGGGCAAAAGAATTTTCGGATAGGACAGGGCTAAAGATTTTAGGCAGCATTTCAACCAGTGAAAAGGTGGCAGCCGCAGACGAGAAAGGGATATCACCGTATGATAGCGATCAAAATTTTCGGGCCGAAATATCGGCCATCTGGCAAGGACTCGAAAAGGGGGTTTAAGCGATAGGAATTAAGGGAGACGCGAGCCTTATTAAAAAGAGCTGTAATTGCTCGCCTTCTTGCGCGCAGACGGCTGATGATGCGGAGCTTCAAGCCATCGTCGATGCTTTTGAAGGCCAAAAGGGAGCCTCCATACCCATCCTCCAGGAGGTTCAGAGGAAGCGGGGTTATCTTGCCCAAGAAGATTTGGATTTTCTGGCCGAAAAGGCCAAAATAGAGCTGAGTCAGCTCTACGGGGTGGCCACGTTCTATTCGGAGTTCTCGCTCACGCCGGTCGGCAAAAACGTGATCAGCGTCTGCACGGGGACGGCTTGCCATGTGGCCGGGGCCAAACGGGTAATCGAGGCCATCGAAGGCGAGCTTGATATAGCCGAAGGGGAGACGACCAAAGATCTCGCCTTCACCTTGCGGGCCGTTTCTTGTTTGGGCGCCTGCGGGCTCGCCCCGGTCATGAAGGTTGGCAGTGAGACCTTCGGGCGGCTCACCCCCAAATCGGCTCGGGATATAATCAGGAAGATCAAAATGAGAGAGAAAAATAACCTTTAAAGAGAAAGGGAGAACCAAATGCTTGTAATCGGAGAGAAGATTAATGTCATGTCCAAGACCTTGGGTCCGGCTATGCGAGAGCGTGACAAGGGGCCGATCCAGGAGATGGCCATGCTCCAAGCCGAGGCCGGGGCCAACATCTTGGATATCAACATCGGCCCAGCCAGAAAGGATGGACCGGAGCTGATGGAGTGGATAGTCGGCGTCGTTCAAGACGCGGTCGATCTACCCCTCTGTTTGGATACGACCAACGCGGCGGCCATGGAGGCGGGCCTAAAAGTCTGCAAGAAGCAGCCGATAATCAATTCAGCTTCGGGTGAGCCCGAGAGGCTGGAGACGATGATGACTCTGGCCGCCAAGTATAATGCCTGCGTCATAGGGCTAACCATGACCGAAGTTGGCATCCCCCGCGATGCGGGCGAAAGGATGGCCATCGCCGTCGACATCATGACCAAGATGGCCGAAAAGGGCGTGCCGGCCGAGAACCTCTATCTCGATCCCTTGATCTTGCCGATCTCGGTTGCCCAGGAGCAGGCCCTGGAAGGTATCGAGTCAATAAAGCTCTTTAAGCAATTAAACGATCCGCCCCTTAAGACGGTGGTGGGTTTGAGCAATATCTCCAACGGGGCGCTCGCTGAGACCAAACCGCTTTTGGACCGGACTTATCTTGCCATGCTGGCCACGGTTGGGCTGGATGCGGCCATCGCCGATCCCCTCGACAAGGAACTCATGGAGGCGGTCAAAGCGATTCGGATCTTGAGAAATAACGTTCTTTACTGCCACTCTTTCTTGGATTAGGAGAAGGGCTTGTCTGATAAAAAAGGATTAGAAAGAAATAAAAAGGTACTGATCTGCACCGGAAGCGGCTGCGTGCTCAGCGGAAGCGAGCCGGTCAAGAAGGCTTTGACTGCCGCTCTAAGCGAGCTTGGCTTAAGCGACATTCAGATCGTTTCGACCGGTTGCCACGGTCTCTGTCAGCAGGGACCGATCCTGGTCATTCAGCCGGAAGGGGTCTTCTATCCAATGGTCGATCCCGATAAGGCGCGCCGCATCGCCAAAGAACATCTCTTCGGTGGCGAGGTGGTCACGGATCTTCTCTACATCGAGCCGGCAAGCGGCAAGAGGGTCGCCCTCTATAATGAGATAAATTTCTATTCCAAACAGACCAGGCTGGTTCTAAAGAACTCCGGTCTCATTGATCCCGAAAACATCGATGATTATCTGGCGGCAGGGGGTTACGGCGCCTTAAAGAAAGCCCTCTCCAAGATGACCTCCGAAGAGGTGGTCGCCGAGGTCAAGGCGGCCAAACTTCGCGGCCGAGGTGGAGCTGGTTTCGAGGCCGGACTCAAATGGGAGTTGGCCAGAAAAGCGAAGGGCGAGGCCAAATACATAATTTGCAATGCTGACGAGGGCGATCCGGGAGCCTTTATGGACCGAAGCCTTCTTGAGGGTGATCCTCACGCCGTCATCGAGGGGATGATCATTGCGGGATACGCGGTCGGCTCAGCTTTCGGCTATGTCTACGTGAGGGCCGAGTATCCCCTTGCCATCAAACGCTTAAAGGTCGCAATCGATCAGGCTGAAAGCCGCGGCTTTTTGGGCAAGAATATCCTCTCATCCGGTTTTGATTTTGAGATCAAGATCAAGGAGGGGGCGGGCGCCTTCGTCTGCGGCGAGTCGACCGCTCTCGCCTTCTCGATCGAGGGCAAACGGGGCATGCCCCGCATCACCCCGCCCCGTTCGGTGGAGAGGGGACTCTTCGGGATGCCTACAGTTTTAAATAACGTCGAAACCTTGGCCAATGTGCCGGCCATTATCGAGAAAGGGTCCGATTGGTTTAGAAGTATCGGCACCGAGAATTCGCCGGGAACAAAGATATTTGCCTTAACGGGTAAGGTTAAGAATACAGGCCTCATCGAGGTTCCGATGGGAACCTCTTTAAATGAGATCATCTACAATATCGGCGGCGGAACACACGGCGACTCGGAGTTGAAAGCGGTTCAGATCGGAGGCCCGTCGGGTGGTTGCATCCCCAAAGAGCATTTGGACCGGGGCGTCGACTTCGACTCGCTTTCCGACCTTGGGGCGATGATCGGCTCAGGTGGTTTGGTCGTCTTGGATGAGACCAGTTGCATGGTTGATCTGGCTAGGTATTTTCTGGCCTTCACCCAGGCTGAGTCGTGCGGCAAATGCATCCCCTGCCGCATCGGGACAAAAAGGATGCTCGAGATGCTCGAGCGCATGGTCAAAGGCAAGAGCTGTGAGGAGGAATTGCTCCTCTTGGAGGAGCTGGGTGAGGATATCGGCGTCTCGGCCCTCTGCGGCCTTGGTCAGACCGCTCCAAACCCGATCATAACGATGCTAAGATATTTTAAAGATGAGTTCATAGGTCACGTCAAAGATAAGAAATGCGCGGCCGGTGCCTGCAGCGAGCTCATAACTTACTTCATAGATGAAAAGATCTGCACCGGTTGCGGCGTCTGTGCAAAGCGCTGCCCGGCCCACGCCATTCATGGCGAGCGCAAAAAACCTTATGCGATTGATCAAGACAAGTGCATAAAATGCGGTATCTGCAAGCAGCATTGCGTCTTTGAAGCAATATACGTCTCCAAATAGAGAAAGGAGCCAAAGAGTGATAGTCAAGGACATCATGACCAAAAACCCCATTTCCATATCGGAGGATGCGAGCTTGAAAGAGGCGGCCGTCATGCTGAAGGAGAAGAAGATCGGCTCGCTCTTGGTCGCAAACTTGGAAGGCGACCTTGCCGGCATCATCACCGACCGCATTCTGGTCGTCGACGCCATGGCTAACGGCTTCGATCTCAATAAGACTAAAGTTAAAGATATCATGTACGAGAGCATGGTCTCGGTTCCCCCCGAGATGGAAGCGACCAAGGCGGCGCGTCTCTTGGAGGAGTTAGAGATAAGGTACTTGCCAGTGATGGAGGGTAAGAGGGCGATTGGCATCCTCTCCATCTCGGATCTGGCCAACTTCGTCAAGGATTTCATCGACTGCATCTTGATCGAGCTCGGAGCTCGCGTCGTTAAGAGGAGGATTGGGTAGGCATGGGTGATTCAGCCGTGATAAGTCTTAAAATAAACGGCCAGCCGGTCGAGGCTTGCGAGGAAGAGACGATCCTCGCCGTGGCCGAGCGGGCGGGCATCAATATTCCAACCCTCTGCCACGATCCCAGGCTCAAACCGTTTGGGGCCTGTCGCCTCTGTTTGGTTGAGGTCAAGGGATCGAAAAAACCCCTCCTCTCTTGTGCGACTATTGTTAAAGAGGGGATGGAGGTTGAGACGGAGACGACCTCTCTTAGAAGGATTAGAAAGACCTTGGTCGAACTGCTTCTCTCAAATCACAAGGTTAACTGCGTTACCTGTGAGAGTTCGGGCCGCTGCAAATTACAGGATTTGGCCTATGAGTTTGGCATCGAAGATAATCGCTTCGAGGGGGAAAAGAACCTTCACACCATAGACGATTTCAACCCCTTCATCGAGCGCGACTTAAGCAAGTGTGTCCTTTGCGGAAGATGCGTGCGTATCTGCGAAGAGGTTCAGGGCAACAGCGTCTATACTTTTGCGTGTCGCAGCTTCGAAACGGTGGTCACCACCCCCTTTGATCGCTCTCTTATCCAGACCAAGTGCGAGCTCTGCGGCCAATGCCTTGGAGCCTGTCCGACGGCCGCCCTTACCGATAAGACGGCCAAAAATAAGGGGCGAATCTGGGAGACGAGCGTGACCAAGACGGTCTGTCCATATTGCGGCTGCGGTTGCGAGATAGAGCTTCATGTCAAGAGCGGCAAGGTCGCAAGGATTTCGGCCGATGTTAGGGGCGGCGTAAATAAGGGGAACACTTGCGCCAAGGGGCGCTTTGCCATGGGTTTCATAAATCATAAGGATAGGCTAAGGACTCCGCTCATAAGGAAGGACGGCGCGCTTGTTGAGACCACCTTTTCTGAAGCGGTCGATTTTATCTCTCGTCGCCTGAAAGCGATCAAGGAAGAGAGTGGACCGGATTCAATCGGCGCTCTCGCCTCGGCCAGATGCACCAACGAGGATAATTATCTCCTGCAGAAGTTCGCCCGCGCGGCGATCGGCACGAACAACATCGATCACTGCGCCCGCTTGTGACACGCTCCGACGGTGGCCGGTCTGGCCGCAGCGTTTGGAAGCGGGGCGATGACAAATTCGCTCAACGACATAGCCCTAGCCGATGTCATCCTGGTTATCGGCTCGAATACCACCGAAAGCCACCCCATCGTTGCCCTTGAGATCAAGAAAGCCGTCAAGGAACGGGGGGCAAAACTCATCGTCATTGATCCCAGAAGAATCCGCCTGGCCGACTATGCCAACATCTATCTTTCTCAGAAACCGGGAAGCGACGTTGCTCTTTTGAACGCCATCGCGGGTGTCATCATCGAAGAGAATCTTTTTGATGAAGAGTTCATCAAGGAGCGCTGCGAGGATTTTACTTCCCTTAAGCAGACGGTCTCAAAGTATCCGCCCGAAGCGGCCGAGAAGATCTCAGGGGTTAAGGCCGAAGACATCAGGCGGGTCGCCCGCCTCTTTGCCAGCGGGGCAAACGGGGCCATCTTCTATTGCATGGGCTTAACCCAGCACACAAGCGGCACCGACAACGTTCTTTCCATCGCCAACCTGGCCATGCTGACCGGAAATATCGGCCGACCCGGCGCCGGCGTAAACCCCCTTCGCGGTCAAAATAATGTTCAGGGAGCCTGCGATATGGGGGCTCTGCCAAGCGTCTATCCCGGCTACCAAAAGGTGAGCGATGAGGCGGCGGCCCAAAAGTTTGAAGCGGGGTGGGGGGTTACGCTCTCCAAGAAAGAG
>JBBIRY010000039.1:0-6599 GCA_037441605.1 Actinomycetota bacterium
CTCGACGCGCTGGTCATAATCCGGGGCGGCGGCAGCTTGGAGAGCCTTCAGGCCTTCAACAATGAATCCCTCGTCAGAGCGATAGCTGACTTCGAGGCTCCGGTAATCTGCGGCATCGGTCACGCGGAGGACGTGCCGCTGGCATCATTGGCCGCAGACCATGGCGCCACCACTCCCACGGCTGCAGCCATCGCTTTGAACCGCTCCTGGAGTAAACTCTCCGGCCAACTCGCCGTCTTGGAGAGGGATATTTTGAGCGGCTATCAAAAGATGCTGGCAGAAGAGGGGCATAAGGTTGAGGGCTTGGCTCAACGTATCCGGTCGAAGTCGGACTTTGCTGCAAGGCGGTTCAAAGAACTCAAAATCAAACTTGCCCATGAGAGCCGAAACCTGGCAAGATCAATCAATGAAGCTCAAAGGAGCTTGCAGCGTTTGGCGGATGATATCAACGCGGCTTGGGTGGGTGATTTCAAAAGAATGGAGACCCGTTTGGATGGGATCGAAAAGAGGCTAAAGGGGGCTGACCCCAGGCGGCAGCTTGCGCTGGGCTACAGCATCGCCTTTTGGAGCGGCAAGGTGATCAGGAGCGTCGATCAGGTCAAGCCGGGGATGAGTCTGGATATCAGGGTGGCCGATGGAGTGATCGGCTCCAAGGTTGAACTTTTAAGAAAAAACGATGAGGAGGCAGCGCATGGAAGAGAATAAGCTTAGCAAGTCGCTGAAGAGACTAGAGGAAATCGTCGACTGGTTTGACGATCAAGATGAAGTTGATGTGGAGAAGGGGCTTGAGATGGTCAAAGAGGGGGCAGCTCTCATCAAAGCCAGCCGGGCGCGTCTCAAAGATCTTGAGAACGAATTCGAGGAGATCAAGAAGGATTTGGAAGAAGACGATTGGGCTGATGAGGACGAGGGAGAAAAGTTTTAAAAGCCGCGCGGCGCTTCATATTTAGTCTCATATTTGTTATCATTTAATCGTAAATGTAATCATGATGATATCTTGATGCATGGAGGTTGAATTTGATCCGAACGCAAATACAGCTGACAGAAGAACAAGTTGAGAGACTGAAGAAGGTGGCAGCCAAAAGGCATCTTTCCGTAGCCAAACTCATCAGACAAGCGGTGGACGCTTTGATCAGGTCAGATGTGGCCATCGAGGATGACGAGCGGCGCAGGCGAGCCATTGCCGCCGCGGGCCAATTTCGCTTGGGGGCCTCAGACCTTTCAACGGCCCACGACAAGTACTTGAGCGAGTCGTACGAATGAGGGTCTTCATCGATACCTCTGCTTTTTTGGCGGTTCTTGGCGGCGGAGACATAAACCATTTACGGGCGGCAGAAAGCTGGAAGAAGCTAGTTTCTTCTAAGGATCTGCTCGTCTGCCACAACTATATTTTGGTGGAAACCTTTGCGCTTCTGCAGAGCCGTTTTGGCCCGGAGGCGGTCAAGGTATTCAATGGCGACATTCTGCCGCTCATAAGCGTCGAGTGGGTTTGCGAAATCACCCACAAGGCCGCCGTGAGCGCTTTGATTACCGCGGCAAAAGCTAAGCTTAGCTTGGTTGATTGCATGAGTTTTGAGATCATGCGCGGGTTAGGAATAGAGACCGCTTTTACTTTTGACTCACACTTTGCCGAGCAAGGCTTCAGGTGCATCCCTTAGGTTCAACAAGAATCGAAAAACGCGCTTTGATAAAAATCAAGGGAGACAGCCAGCTGCCCACTCCTCCAAACTAACTACTCCAAGCTTTCACTGCTGTGCTAAAATTATTCAAAAGCTTAATCCAACGGAGGCGACCATCTTGACCAGCGACGAGAGGATAAAAAGCGACTTCGTAGACGATCTCTTTGAGGCGATTCTTCTTCTTGAAGACATTGAGGAGTGCTACCGCTTTTTTGAAGACGTCTGCACGGTCGGGGAAATAAAATCGATCGCCCAAAGGTTTGCCGTGGCAAGGAAACTCGACGGCGGCGAGATCTATAGCGACATCGTGCGTGAGACCGGAGCCAGCACCGCCACCATCAGCCGGGTCAAGCGCTGCTTAAACTACGGGGCCGACGGCTACAAGCTCCTCATTGAGAGACTTAAGAGATCAAGAAGATAACATCTTCACTTTAACCGAGCAAACCGGCCTAAAGCCAAGTTAAGGGGAATCCTTTAATGCACGACTTTGTCCACCTTCATACCCACTCGGAATACTCGCTTTTAGACGGGGCCGCCCGCATAAGCGATCTGGTCAAGCAGGCAAAGGAGTTGGGCATGAAATCCCTGGCCCTGACCGATCACGGCGTCATGTACGGGGCGATTGAGTTCTACGAGAAGGCCGCCGCTGCCGGAATCAAACCGATTATCGGCTGCGAGCTATACGTCGCTCCAAGAAGCCGCTTTGACAAGACCTTCAAAAAAGACGATAACCCCTACCACCTGGTTCTTCTGGCCGAGAATAATACCGGCTACGTCAATCTGATGCGGCTCGTCTCGATCGGCTTTCTAGAGGGCTTCTACTACAAACCCAGAATCGATCGCGAGATACTTAGAGAACACAAGGAGGGCTTGATCGCCCTTTCGGCCTGCATCGGCGGGGAGGTCCCTCAGCTGATCCTGGAAGGCAGGCTCGATGAGGCCAAGGCGGCTGCAATCGAACTTTCGGAGCTCTTTGGCGAGAGCAACTTCTTTCTTGAGATCCAAGACCAAGGGCTCAAAGAGGAGGAGGTGGTAAACGAGGGTCTGATTTCGATCTCCAAGGAGACGGGCATTCCGCTCGTTGCCACCAATGACATCCATTACGTCAAACAAGAGGATCATACCGCCCATGACGTTCTTCTTTGCATCCAAACCGGCTCCTGCCTGGATGATGAGGAGCGCCTTCGCTTCGATAGCGATGAATTCTATATGAAGAGTCCAGAAGAGATGGTAAAGCTCTTCTCGCACATCCCCGAGGCTTTGGAGAATACGGTCAAGATCGCCGAGCGCTGCAACGTTGAACTCAGCTTAGGTCAGATACTATTACCCGACTACGAAGTGCCGGATGGATACTCCCTCGAAAGCTATCTTGAAGAGATCGCAAACCGCGGCATCGAGACAAGGTACGGCATAGCTCCAAGCGAAGAGGTCAAAGAGCGGCTCGCCTACGAGCTTTCCGTCATCAAGGAGATGGGTTTTGCCGGGTATTTCCTGGTAGTCTGGGATTTTGTCAAATTTGCCAAAGACAACGGGATCAGGGTCGGACCTGGCCGGGGCTCGGCGGCCGGGAGCATCGTCTCTTATGCCTTAGGCATCACCGATATCGACCCCTTAGAGCACGGTCTTCTCTTTGAACGCTTCTTGAATCCCGAGCGGATCAGCATGCCCGATATCGATATCGACTTCTGCATCGACCGCCGCTCTGAGGTCATCGATTATGTCGCAAACAAGTACGGCTCCGAAAACGTGGCTCAGATAATCACCTTCGGCACTATGGCCGCACGAGCGGCCATCCGGGATGCCGGGCGCGTTTTTGGCTATCCTTACGGTCAAGTCGACCGGATAGCCAAGCTGATTCCTGAGGTTCCCGGCATAAGTATCAAAGAGGCACTAAAGCTCTCACCCGACCTAACGGCGGAAATCAAGGTTAACGATGATACAAAGAAGATAATCGAGACGGCCAAGGCCTTAGAGGGTTTAGCTAGGCAGGATTCGATCCATGCGGCCGGAGTCGTCATCTCTAAGGGGCCGCTGACCGATCATACTCCGATCCAGAAGAAGGGCGACGCCGAGACGGTGACCGAATATCCGATGGAGGCGATTCAAAAGATCGGCCTTTTGAAGATGGATTTTTTGGGCCTTCGCACCTTGACCGTCATTGCCAATGCTCTCAAGATAATAAAGCGGACCAGAAAGATTGATATCGACATCAATCAGATACCTTTCGATGATGAAAAGACCTATGAGATGCTGCAGAGGGCCGAATCGATTGGTGTCTTTCAGCTCGAGAGTTCTGGGATGAGGGCGCTTCTTCGAGACCTTAAACCGACCGTCTTTGCCGACATTGTCGGCATCCTGGCTCTCTATCGCCCCGGCCCGCTCGGGAGCGGCATGGTCAAGGATTTTGTCGACCGCAAACATGGCCGATCCAAAGTAAGCTATCCTCATCCGATCTTGGCCGACATCCTGAAGGAGACCTACGGCATTATCGTATACCAGGAACAGGTCATGCGGATAGCCAATGTCATGGGCGGCTTCAGTCTGGCCGAGGCCGATATCATGCGCGGGGCGATGAGTAAGAAGAAGCCCGAAGTCTTGACCAGGCTGCGCGATAAATTCATCGGCGGGGCAGCAGCCAAAGAGATCACAAGCAAGACGGCGGGCGAAGTCTTCGATCTCGTCCTTCACTTTGCCGGTTACGGCTTCAATAAGAGCCACAGCACAGCATATGCCGTCATCGCTTATCAGACCGCCTATCTCAAAGCCAACTATCCGATCGAATTTATGGCAGCCCTTCTTTCAAGCGTCATCAATACCAAAGACAAGGTACCCTTCTATATCAACGAGTGCAGGACGCTTGGGATCGAGGTCTTGCCGCCCGATGTCAACGAATCCTTCTCAGACTTCACCGTAATCGGCGAGTCGATCAGATTTGGTCTTAACGCGATCAGAAATGTTGGCCAGGGGCCGGTTAGCGCCATCGTCAAAGCCAGAAAAGAGGGCGGCCCCCTTAGCTCGCTTCAGGACTTCTCTGAGCGGGTGGACCTCTCCGTCATCAATAAGAAGTGCTTGGAGGGCTTGATCAAGGGCGGCGCCTTCGACTTTACAGGGGTCTCTCGCCGCGGCCTTATGGAGTCGATGGAGCTGATCGTCGAGGCTGCCCACAAAAAGCAGAAGGATGAGGCGAGCGGCCAATTCAGCCTCTTTGAGATGGAGGGGACCAAGTTGGATGTCGTTATCCTGCCAGACGGCAGCGATATCGTCGAATACCCAAAAGATGAACTCCTCTCCTTTGAAAAAGAGATGCTCGGGTTGTATGTCAGCGATCACCCCCTCCTTGGAGTCAAGGAACTCTTGGCCAATCAGATCGACGTCTCTCTGGTCGATGTGAAGGACCAGGAGGACGCAAAGTCGCTCTGGGTTGGCGGGCTCATCTCCAAGATCAAGAGGACCAATACGAAAAAGGGCGACATCATGCTCTTTGTGACTTTAGAAGATCTCGGTGGAGAAGCCGAAGTGATCGTCTTTCCAACCGTCTATCAGAAATACCGCGACCTCATAATCGAGGACAACGTCGTCCGCATCAAGGGCAGGGTCGACAAGAAGGAGGCCGAGGCGGTCAAAGTCTTGGCCCAAGAGATCGAGACCTTGCGCTCCGAGATAAGATCGCCGAGCGACGCCCCCTCATCCGTCTTTATAAAAGTCGATGCCAACAGATTCAACAAACCCATCTTCGAAAAGCTCAAGACGATCCTTTTAGCTCACGGCGGCTCCTCGCCCGTCTTTTTGATCCTTTCGGATGGGGCGAAGCGGACCAAAATGCGTCTTGGCAAGGGGAACGGGGTCAATATAAAATCTCACCACTTCTTTGCGGAGATAGAAGCGCTACTTGGCGAAGACTCCATATTCGTCCGCCACGGCGAAGGCGATAGCGAAGCGGTCGAGCTTTAGGCTTGACGGGGTGGGGCGCGTCTGCTATTATTTCCACTTATTAATAATTTAATACTTTAATTAATTAAAGAGTGAGGTTGCAAATGGTTGAGAAAAAGCCGCTCAGCTCGGTTCCAAGGGGGCTTAGGGACATGCTCCCGGCCGAAGTCGAAGAGAGAAGGGCCATCGAGAACGATCTTTGCAGCGTCTTCGAAAGCTGGGGTTACCGCGAAATCGTGACCCCGACATTCGAATACTTCGACACGCTCGCGATAGAGGCCGGAAATACCATTGAGAGCGAAATATTCAGGTTCTTCGATGTGGACGGAAGTCTCTTGGGGCTCAGGCCCGAGATGACGACCCCAATAGCCAGAGTCATCTCTAGGCAGGAGACCCCGTCTGGCGCGATCGACCGGCTCTATTATGCGGCTAACGTCTTTCGCCAGGAGCCGCCCCAGAGGGGGCAGATGAGGGAATTCTCTCAAGTGGGTCTGGAGCTGATCGGAGCGGGTGGGCCGGTAGCCGACGGCGAAGTCATAATGCTGCTTATTGAGGCCCTCCTAAAGAGCGGTTTGAAAGATTTCCGCCTTGCCGTCGGTAGGGCGGATTTCTTGACGGCTTCGCTTAGGGACCTTGGTCTCCCCTTAGAGCTCATTGAAAGGGTCCAGAGGCTCTTGACCGAGAAGGATCTCGTTGAGGCGAAGAGGGAGATCGCAGCAAGCTCAATCCCCCAGGCAGCCAAGGATGATGTCTTGGAGTTGCTCTTCCTTAAAGGGGATATAAGCGCCTTGAGCCGGGCCGAAAGGTTCGCCAAAGGTGAGGCTTCCAAAAGGATACTCAGAGAGCTCAAATCGCTGGCCGAGATGATCTCGCTCTGCGGTCTGAAAGATTACGTAACCTTCGATTTTGGCATGGTCAAGGATTTCGGTTACTATACCGGGATCGTCTTTGAGGTCTACTGCCCAAGTCTCGGTTTTCCCATCGGCTCGG
>JBBIRY010000040.1:0-6597 GCA_037441605.1 Actinomycetota bacterium
CATTGGGTTAAAGAGGGGTCTTGGCTGAATCGCAGGCTCAGGCTGATTGAGGAGATATCTAGGCCCCACGTGAAAAGGTGTGGCCTCTTGGGGCTGGCCTTCTTCGTCATGATTCCGCTTCCCGGGACGGGAGTCTATTCGGGAACGGCTGCCGCCTGGTTGCTTGGCTTCAGAAAGAGAACGGCCTTCTTTGCGATTGCGATCGGAGTGACTCTGGCCGGAGCTCTTGTCTCTCTGATAAGCCCGGCCTTAAAGCGGGGGCTGGACAGGCTTCTCTAGGGCTAAGTCAACGATCTTTGAGACCAAATCTCCCATATCCATCCCCGCGGCCCTGGCTGCGTCCGGAAAGAGGCTGAGCGGAGTCATGCCGGGGCTCGTGTTTATCTCCAAAACGTACGGGGTGCCGTCCTTGGCGATTATGAAGTCGACTCTGGAAAAACCCTTGCAGAGCAGAGCCTTGTGGACTTTTTTAGCCATCTCTTGGGCGGCCAGGGCAGCTGCCCCTTCTATCCTGGCCGGAATTTCATGACGGCTCTTGCCGGCCGTATATTTCGACTCGTAGTCGTATATCTCTCCCTCGTAGACGATCTCGAGGGTGGGCAGAGCCGTTAACTCATCGTTTCCAAGAACGCCGACGGTAATCTCGACTCCCTCGATGAACTCTTCGATCAAGATCTCCTCGTCATGGCGGAGCCCTTCTTCGATAGCGGCCTTCAGATCCATCTCGTCTTTTACAACGCTCATGCCGATCGTCGAGCCCTCACAGGCGGGCTTGACCACCAAGGGCAGGCCGATTTTGGCAACAATATCCTTTAACGACTCCGCTTGATCCTTTGTGTAGGATTTATGACTTAAAGTAAGAAAGTCGGCCGTTGGGATCGATTCGAATTTGAGAAGCTTTTTGGTAACGATTTTGTTTAAGCCCAGGGCGCTCGCCAGAACTCCTGAGCCGGTATAGGGAATGCCGAGTATCTCCAGCAGGCCCTGAACGGCGCCGTCCTCACCAAGCCGGCCGTGAAGGGCTATGAAGGCGGCGTCTGGCTGGATCTCCTTCAAGTGCTCCGAGATATCTCTGCCCAGATCTATCTTGATTGCACGATAGCCCCGTTCAAGAAGGGCCTTGTAGACCTCCTCCCCCGAGATGAGAGAGACCTCTCTCTCTTTGGAGCTGCCACCGCAAATTACCGCTACTTTGAGCTTGTCCATGCAACCTTCCGCTTGTGGGGATTATGCTTCGTTTGCGTCGTAGCGCTTCAAGTCTTCTCTCAGCGACTCGATCTTTTTCCAGGCTATCTTCTCCTGCATGCCCATCAGGGACTCGGCCCTCTCTATCAACGCCTCAAGGCTCATTTTGGTTTGTTCGATAAGCTCATCGGCGATAAGTTTGGCCTCTTCCGTCCGCTTGGCTATCTGCATCCTGGTCGCTTCGCCGGACTGGGGAGCCAAAAGTATCCCAATAAGTGCCCCCAGGGCCGCTCCTGCCAAAAGGCCCATCCCAAAGCTCTCTAAGTTAAAATCCCTCTCTTCGCTCATGGCCCTCCTTTCGAAGACTTATTAAGGGGTTGGCAGCTCTTCCTCTACAATGATATATAAGAGCGCGACAATTGCAAACATTATGGTCGCGGCGGCGGCGGCCGCTCCGGTATCGTTGAAGATGAAGGCAGCAAGCGCTCCGAGAGAGGTGCCGATGAAGCCGGCAACCAAACTCGGGTGCTCGATCTTGAGACGGTTAAAGAAGCCGACCGGTCTGAAGAAGAGCATCGGGGCGGCAAGCAGGGTGGCCAGAAGGATTCTGGTCCAGACGGTGTACTTCATGCCGCGGTAATTCATGGCAAGCTTCCTTTGAACGATGTCTATCAGCTCTCTGGTGCCGCCTCGGTATATGGATATAAGGCTCCGCCCTGCGTGGCTTGCTGCCCCGCTCCGAAAGACATCGATCGCAAGGAAGAGGCCGACGATGGCCACGACCGCGGCGGCCACATAAAGAAGATCCCCTCTTTTGAGCCCGCCCTTAAAAAGAATGATGAGGGTGACGCCAAAACCAACCGAAGAGGCAATCGTGCCCCCCACGTTCGCACCGAGAGCCGGGTGGCCTATCATGGCGATGATGAGAGCAAAGAGGGCGGCGACAAAAAGGTAGCCCTTCTTCGATCTCTCTCCTAAAATATCCAGAATCGATGTTATTCCGACTATGCTCGAGCCGATCAGGATGCCCATATATTCGTTTCCGATGCCGTAGAATCTGGCCCCAATGTTGGGGCAATAGCCCAAGATCGAGGTCCGAATCAGATTCCAGCCGGTCGAGATGTCTATCATAAGGACGAAAGCGGTTGAGAGACAGACAAAAGCTATAGGCATAAGCTGGGCCCTCTTTAGGTGGTGAGCCACAAAAACGATGATTGCCGAGATTGCCGAGACGGCTAGGATCGGAATTATCATGTGACCATAGTCTATCGGGGCAAAGAGTTCGAAGGCCACCGGGATGGAGAGAAGCCAGAGGAATGCGGCCTGAAGAAAGGCGCTGAGCTTCTTTGGAATCATCTTAAAGAAGATGGCGGCGGCCACCAAGATGACCATTATGGAGACCAAAGTTACATAGCCCTTAAGCACGGGAGCCCGCACGACGGCTTTATTCTCGTATCTTAAGCTCATCTCGTCGAGTTCTAGCGGGCTCAATGCTTTCTTCTCATACCTTATCGGCCGGCCAGTCATCCCCTCGGCCGCTTCGAGGCCGAGAAGGCTAAGAACGGTCGGCGCGATATCGGTGCTATCGATTATCCCGGGCCACCTCGTCGTATCCGAGATCACCGTTCCGCCATCGACTCTTCGGCCATATATGAAGATTGGAGCGAGCAGGTTGCCCTTGGCCATCGAGTCGGCAGGGTTTGATGGGGAGAGAACGAAGAGGGTTGTGCCCTCATCTAAGAAGCCGACAAGCTCATCAAGATAACGATTGATGCCCTTCATCTTATAGGCTCGCCTCTTTTCGATTGCCGCTTCGGTGAAGAGGTCGTTCTTGTTTTCAAGCCGGGTCGTATCGCCAAGCTCGACTACGAGAAGGTCGCTTGCCTTATAGAGCGCCCTTGTCTTTTCGATCAGAAGCTCGTAGTCCGTTACCGTCCCGAGCCCTTCCTTGACGGTGTTTGTTGCGTTGGAGACATCGCCAAGATAGGTCAAACCAAGCTCGTCCATGGTTATGAGCGCGGCCTCCCTGTAATGGCCCTCCTCAAGGTCTGCGTTTCCAAGGACGGCCGCTTTGAGAGCGGCCCCCTTAAGGGCGCTTCCGAGCGCTCCGGGCCTATTGCTCCGCAAGACATCTTTTGATGCAAGCGCTATGCTTGCGATAGGCAGGGTAACTATGCTGCCCTCTGGAGGCAGAACCCCGGTCCGCATAAAAAAAGTCTCGCCGGCGCTGCTCCCGACCGCAAGTTTCTCGCTCGCCATAAATGATTCGCCGGCCATGCCGCCCGTCTTGGTCTTGACTCCAGCCCCCAAGCAGAGATAGCCGTCGTAAGCGTTTGGCGAGGCCTGCGTCCTTATATTCATAAGGCCGGCCGCTCCCTCTTGGGTCAGCCTTTTAAAAACCTTTGAGTCGGACTTTGCGATCTCTCCTGCCCCAAAGCCGTTTGTTGTGACGATGATGACCTTGGGTTTTACTTCGGCGGTCACTTTGGGCATATTAATGTGAGCCGCCGCCAGCACGGATGTGACCAGAAGGATGGCGGGCCAAAAGAGGGCTGCCTTGCTTAGGCGGGAGCGAGGGGAGATGGCAATCATCCTTTCTCTCTTGCTGGAAGGTTTGGTAAAGGGCTACTCGGGCCCATTTGCGTCGCCCTCGATCGAGGCGGCACCAATTATGGCCTGGTATATACGCTCTAAATCATTTAGCGATTTGAAGTCTATCTCTATCTTGCTCTTCTTTTCGGTCATCTTGATTCGAACCCTGGTCGAAAGCTTTTCGCTCAAGCTCTTGGCCATGCTTCTAAATGCTTTTGGTTGAGGGGGCTTGGGTTTTGCGCTCCTAGCCAAAGAAGATAGCTTGACGGCTCCCTCGACGTGACGGACCGAAAGCCCTTCTTCGAATATCCTCCTTGCGAGTTCTAGCTGACCCTCTTCATCGTCGAGAGCCAAGAGCGCTCTCGCGTGTCCTGCCGAGATCTCGCCTTTGTCTATCATCGCCCTGACTTCGCCTGGAAGCTGGAGGAGACGGATGGAGTTGGCAACTGCCGCTCGGCTCTTTCCCACGATCGCTGCCAGGTCGGCTTGGGAGAGACCGAACCTCTCTATGAGTTCCTTGAAGCCCTCGGCCTCTTCGATCGGACTTAGGTTCTCCCTTTGGATGTTTTCGATCAGGGCAAGTTCGAGCGATTCGACCTCGCTCGACTCCTTGACGATGGCCGGCACGGTCTTCAGCTCAGCTTCGATGGCCGCTCGAAAGCGCCTCTCGCCTGCTATCAGCTCAAAACCGTCATCCTTCTTTCTGACCATGATCGGCTGTAAGATGCCGAACTGCTTGACGGATGAGACAAGTTCCTCGAAGGCTTTGGGCTCGAAGTTCTTGCGCGGCTGGTTGGGATTTGGTTCGATCGATTCGATCGGTATCTCTTTTAAAGCGGAAGCGATCTCGACGCCTGAAGAGGCCGGGATCAGCGAACCCAAGCCCTTGCCTAGTCCGCCCTTGCTAGCCACGATCCATCACTTCCTTGGCAAATCCCTGGTATGCCAGAGAGCCCTGACAGACAGGGTCATATATGGTGATAGGTTGACCGAAGCTGGGAGCCTCGCTCAAACGAACCGTCCGCGGAATGATGGTCTTATAGACTTTCTCTTTGAAGTATTTGGTCACCTCATCGACGACCTGTTGGGAGAGCTTGGTCCTCGAATCATGCATGGTCATAAGGGCACCGGCTATCTCGAGGTTGGGGTTGAGATCTTGGCGTATCAGCTTCACGCTTTCTAGAAGCTTGGAGAGACCTTCGAGGGCATAGTATTCACACTGGATGGGGATGATTATCTGATCGGCCGCGGTCAAAGCATTTACTGTCAAGAGGCCCAGCGACGGGGGACAGTCGATCAAGATATACTCGAAATCCTCCCTGAGCGGCTCGATGGCCCGCTTCAGCTTGGTCTCTCTCGATATGGCTGAGACCAGCTCTATCTCGGCGCCGGCGAGCTGAATGGTGGCCGGTATGACGAAGAGGTTTTCGACCTGAGTCGGCTCAAGAAGATCCTTTATCGGAGCTTCTCCGATTAAAGCATTATAAACGCAGCTCGTTCTGCTGGCCTTATCAAGCCCAAGGCCGCTCGTCGAATTGCCTTGGGGGTCAAGATCGACGAGGACCACTCTCCTTCCGGCCTGAGCCAGACAGGTAGCAAGGTTTATCGTCGTCGTCGACTTTCCGACGCCGCCCTTCTGGTTTACGATTGCGATCGCTCTATGTTTTCCGCTCATCTTTTGTCCTTTTTATCCTCGCCCAAGAGGCCTCTTCTTGGCCATCCCCGCTCTCCTTGGAAAGCCCTTAGGGGTTGGGGCTACTTTTTTTATGATCGCAATGGTTCTTTTAGCTTCTATAAAAGGAACAGATACGTCTCTTATCTCTTCAGCTCGGCCACCAAGTTCGCTTGCGGCCCTTCTTCCTTGCTCGACTTCACCTTGGTCAAGTCCGGCCTTCATGGCCAAGAGGCTCCCGCCGACCCTAAGAAGAGGAAGGGCATACTCGACCAAGGTCGCGAGCGGTGCGACCGCTCTGACCAGAGCGAGGTCAAATCCCCCTCTGCCCTCACTATTTATACCATAATCCTCGGCTCGACAACAGACCGCTTCGACTGAGGAAAGGCCCATCTTTTCGATGAGCTCCTTAGAAAAGTCGCTCTTCTTTTTCGTTGACTCTAAAAGGGTCATATCCAGGTGATCGAAGATGATTTTGAGCGGCAGACCGGGAAAGCCTGCCCCGCTTCCTATGTCGATGGCCCTTTCTTTCGCCTCGAAATCGTGGACCAGAGAGATGCTCAGCGAATCGAGAAAATGCTTGGTGATGATCTCTCTCTCATCTTCTATGGCCGTAAGGGAGATTCTTTCGTTTCCCTTCTTAAGCTCGCTTAAAAAGATGGCAAAAAGGCTCAGATCTCTCTCGTCCAAAGCGAGGCCCATCTTCGATGCGCCTTGGATAAGAAGCGATCTTGACTCATCCTTCATGTTTGCCCCCGCGCTCTTCTTTCTCCAGATGGATGAGTAAGGCCAGCGAGTCGGCTGGCGTAACCCCGCTCACCCTGGCAGCCTGGCCGAGCGAGCGAGGCCTGACTCTAGACAGCGATTCGCGGGCTCGAAAGGAGAGGCCGTAAAGCTGGTGGAAGTCGATCCCTTCGGGAATGATCCTCTCCTCCATCCTCTTCTGACGCTTTACCTGTTCCTGTTGGCGCTTTACGTAGCCCTCGTATTTTATCTCCATCTCGATCGATCTCTTGGCCCTTGCCGAAAGAGCGGCCGCGTTCCCCTTAAAGAGTTCGGGAAATGCCCCTTCAAGACGATCATATGATATCTCCGGCCGTCTCAATATCTCGGCTAGGCTTGAGGGTTTGTCGATCGAGCTGCTGTCC
>JBBIRY010000041.1:0-6381 GCA_037441605.1 Actinomycetota bacterium
GTGCTCTTCCGATCTTGGTTCATAAGGGTCCGGCCAAAGTCTTCGATAGTGAAGATGAGGCGGCTGAAGCCATTTTCTCAAGCAAGATAGAGGCGGGGGACGTTGTCGTCATCCGCTATGAGGGACCCAAAGGGGGGCCGGGTATGCGCGAGATGCTCACCCCAACCTCGGCCATCGCCGGCATGGGTTTGGACAGCAAGGTTGCCCTCATCACCGACGGACGTTTCTCCGGCGGCAGCCGCGGGGCGGCCATCGGCCACATCTCACCCGAAGCCCAAGAGGGCGGAGCGATAGCCTTGGTAAAAGATGGAGATATCATCTCAATAGATATTCCCAACAAAAACATAAATCTAGAGGTGGACGAGGCGGAGCTTAAAAGGCGTAAAGAGACCTGGGTTTCCAAACCGCCCAAGGTATTGACCGGCTATTTGGCCAGGTATGCCCGCCTGGTCTCCTCAGCCGATAAGGGCGCCATAATCGAATAGTTCGCTCTTCTGGCGCATATGAATCAGAATCAGAAAAATGAGAGGTGATGACGTGAAGTTAACGGGTGCACAAGCTTTAATCAAATGTTTGGAAGATGAGGGCGTCGAAGTAATCTTCGGCTATCCGGGCGGCGTCGTCCTTCCCATTTATGATGTAATATACGATTCCAAGATCAGACACATTCTCGTTCGTCACGAACAGTGCGCGGCTCACGCCGCCGACGGCTACGCCCGAGCGACCGGTAAGGTCGGCGTCTGCTTGGCGACTTCGGGGCCGGGAGCGACGAATCTCGTTACCGGTATCGCCAACGCCTATTTGGATTCGATTCCGCTCGTGGCTATAACCGGACAGGTGGCGACGACCCTGCTTGGCACGGACGGCTTTCAAGAGGCCGACATCACCGGCATAACCCTTCCCATCGTCAAGAATAATTATCTGGTCAAAGACGTAAAGGAGCTTCCAAGGATAATCAAAGAGGCCTTCTATATAGCTTCTACGGGGCGGCCCGGACCCGTCTTGATCGACATTCCGGTCGATATCTCGAAGGCCGAATTTGTCTTTAAGCAGCCGACAGGGGTGAGCCTTGCCGGCTACAATCCCACCCAGAAAGGTCACGCAAAACAGATCAAACAAGCGGCAGGAGCGATACTTTCGGCCAACAAGCCGGTCATCATTGCCGGCGGCGGCATCTTGCGCTCGGGCGCCTGGAGTGAACTTTTTGAGCTGGTTAAATTGACTCAGATACCGGTAATCACGACCCTGATGGGCAAAGGAGGGTTTCCCGAGGGTGATGATCTCTTCATCGGCATGCCCGGCATGCACGGAACGCGGGCGGCCAACTATGTTTTGACCGAATCCGATCTCATCGTTGCCATCGGCATGCGTTTCGACGATCGGGTGACCGGCAAGCTCTCGACCTTCGCTCAAGAGGCCACGATAATCCACGTCGACGTCGATCCGGCCGAAATAAGCAAGAATTTGAAGGCCAGAATCCCGATAGTTGGAGACGCTAAGGTGGTAATCGGCCAGCTAATAGACGAGATAAAGAAGGAGAGGGCGGAGGGCTTTCAAGATATCTCCCCTTGGCGCAAGAAGATTGAGGGCTGGAAGAAAGAGTACCCCTTGACCTATAAGAGGGATGAAAAGCTCAGACCCGAATTTGTGGTCGAAAAGATCTCGGAGATAACTAAGGGCGAGGCCATAATCACCACCGAGGTCGGACAGAATCAGATGTGGGCGGCCCAGTATTTCAAGGCGCTAAAGCCCAGAACCTTCATCTCTTCCGGCGGCCTTGGGACGATGGGTTTTGGCTTCCCAGCGGCCATCGGGGCTCAAGTCGGCTGCCCGGACAAAGTGGTCATCGACATCGCCGGAGACGGCAGCATCCAGATGGTCTCCCAAGAATTGGCCACGGCCGTCGCCAATAAGCTTCCCGTCAACATCTTCATCTTAAACAACGGTTATCTTGGGATGGTCCGTCAGTGGCAGGAGCTCTTCTATAATCGTCGCTATTCCCATACCGATTTGGCCGTGGGAACCCCAGACTTCGTCAAACTGGCCGAGGCTTACGGGGCGGTGGGATTGAGGGTAACAAAGAAGGAGGATGTCGAGGCGGCCATCAAAGAGGCGATCGCCTCACCCAAGACCTACGTCATAGACTTCGTCGTCGAGCGGGAGGAGAATGTCTTTCCGATGGTTCCGGCCGGCGGCTCGATAAACGAGATGATGGGGGGCGATTCCCAGTGAAACATACACTATCCGTTCTGGTTGACAACGAACCCGGCGTCTTGACGCGCGTGGCCGGTCTTTTTAGCAGGCGGGGCTTCAACATAGATAGCCTAGCCGTCGGGCCGACGGAAGATCCAAAATATTCAAGGATGACCATTGTCGTCGACGGCGAAAATCATACCTTGGAGCAGGTGACCAAGCAGCTTCATAAACTGATAAATGTTCTCAAGATAAACGATCTCGATCCCAAGGAGTCGATTCAGAGAGAGCTCGTCTTGGCCAAAGTCAACGCTTCGCCGACTACTCGCGCTCAGATCATCGAGATAGTCGATATCTTTCGCGCCAATATCGTCGACGTGGCAAAGAATACTCTAACCATTGAGATAACCGGAAGCGCCGACAAGCTGGGTGCCTTCGAGGAGATGCTTCGCCCCTACGGAATTAAGGAGCTCGCCCGCACCGGCAAGATCGCGCTCAGCCGGGGCTTGAAGTCCGAATAGAAGCGTAAATGTAGTTGGCTGCAAGGCTCACAACTAACCACTCAAAACTAACGACTAATTCAAGGAGGAAGTTAATGGCAGAGATGTATTACGATAAAGATGGCGATCTTGGCATCTTGAAGGGAAAGAAGATCGCCGTCATCGGCTTTGGCAGTCAAGGCCACGCTCACGCCCTAAATATGCACGAGAGCGGGCTCGATGTGATCGTCGGCCTCAAAAAGGACAGCAAGTCTGCCCCGACCGTCAAGGAAGCGGGTCTTACCCTGATGGAGCCGGCCGCGGCCGCCGAGGCTGCCGATGTGATCATGATTCTCGTTCCCGATCAGGCTCAAAAGCAAGTCTTCTACGCTGACATAGAGCCCAACTTGAAGAGCGGCAACGTTTTAATGTTCGCTCACGGCTTTAACATCCATTTTCATCAGATCGTGCCAAGGGATGATATCGATGTCATCATGGTCGCCCCCAAGGGCCCGGGTCATCTGGTCAGAAGGACCTACCAGGAGGGCAACGGGGTTCCGGCTCTCTTTGCCATATATCAAAATTACTCCGGCAAAGCCAAGGAGATAAGCCTCGCTTACGCCAAGGCGATCGGTTCAACCAGGGCGGGTGTCCTTGAGACGACTTTCAAAGAGGAGACCGAGACCGATCTCTTCGGCGAGCAGTGCGTCCTTTGCGGCGGAACTTCCGAACTCATCCGGGCCGGATTTGAGACCTTGGTCGAAGCCGGTTATCAACCGGAAGTCGCCTACTTTGAATGTCTGCATGAGCTTAAACTTATCGTCGATCTCATCTATGAGAGCGGAATAAGCGGCATGCGCTACTCCATCAGCGATACGGCCGAATACGGCGATATCTCGGTTGGAAAGAAGATAATCGGCGAGACTTCGAGGGCGGCCATGAAAGAGGCGCTTGGTCGGATTCAGGACGGGGAATTTGCCAATGAGTGGATACTAGAGAACATGGCCGGCCGGCCCGTTTATAACGCGGTCAAGAAGCGTCAGGCCGAACACCAAATAGAAGTGGTTGGCAAGAAGCTTCGCTCCATGATGAGCTGGATAAAGAAGTAAATCATCACGCCTTTTGCTTGTTCAATTAGCCCTAATTGGGTAAGATTGTGGTAAAAGATTGTGAAAGGTGGCACAAACAATGAAGAAGAATTACTTGATGACCCCGGGCCCGACCCCGGTCCCGGCTGAAGTTTTGCTGGCGGGAGCTCAGCCGATGATCCATCACCGGGCGCCCCACTACTCCAAGGTCTTCACCTCGGTCTTAGCCGGGCTTAAGTACGTCTTTCAGACCGAAAATGATGTCTTGATTTTCAGCTCATCTGGCACCGGAGCCATGGAGTCGGCCGTTGTCAACCTATTTTCAGCGGGCAACAAGGTCATCGTGGTAAATACGGGAAACTTCGGCGAGCGCTTTGCCAAGATATCTTCGGCTTACGGCCTTAACGTCGTTGAGCTGGCCTATGAGTGGGGCGAAAAAGCTAAGCCTGAAGATGTGAAGAAGGCTCTGGACGAAAACCCAAACGTAAAGGGCGTCTTTTTAACCCACAGCGAAACCTCGACCGGAGTTGTCAACGACGTGAAAGCTTTTGGAGATATCGTCAAAGATACCAAGGCGGCCTTCATCGTCGATACGGTGAGCGGACTAGGCGCTTTGGAATTTAAGACGGACGAATGGCACGTCGATGTAGCCGTCTCTGGCTCCCAGAAGGCGCTCATGGCCCCTCCCGGCCTTGGCTTTGCCGCCATCTCCAAGAAGGCTTGGGAGATGGTAGAGACCTCCACTCTGCCCAAATTTTATTTCAGCTATCAGAAGTCGCTTGCGGCGCTCAAGAAAGATACGCCGCAAAACCCGTTTACTCCGCCGGTTTCGCTCATCTTAGGGTTAGACGAAGCCCTCAAGATGATCAAAGAAGAGGGCCTTGAGAATATCGTCAAAAGGCACAACATCTTGGGCAAGGCGGCCCGAGCGGCCGTCAAAGCCTTGGGGCTTGAATTCTTCGGTGCCTGCGACGATACCTCTAATGCGGTCACCGCAATCAAGGCGCCCGAAGGGATCAATGGTAAGGATATCGTCAAGATCATGCGCGAAAAATACGGTCTTACCATCGCCGGCGGCCAAGGCAAGGTGACGGGCTTGATCTTCCGCTTGGGTCACCTAGGCTACTACGATCGCTTCGATATCATGACCACCATTGCCGGTTTGGAGATGACCTTGAGTGAGCTTGGGTATAAATTTACGCCCGGCGCCGGTATCACCGCCGCCGAGAAGGTGTTTTTAGAGAACGATTTTTAAGAAAACCGCGAAATATAGAGGAGAAAAAGAGATGAAGGTGCTTGTAAAGGAGAAGATCGCCGACTATGGCATCGAGAAACTCAAAGAAGCCGGCTTCGAAGTCGATCTCGCCTTCGATATGTCCAGAGAGGATATGCTATCATGCCTCTCAAAATACGATGGTCTGATCGTGCGAAGCGCAACACAGGTCGATGAGGAGGCAATCCACAAAGGGGAGAGTCTCAAAGTGATCGGCCGGGCCGGCATCGGAGTCGACAATATCGATGTCGCGGCCGCGACCAAACGCGGCATTATCGTAGCCAATGCTCCTCAGAGCAATATCATCTCGGCGGCCGAACACGCGCTCGCTTTGCTCATGACTCAGGCCAGGATGATAGTTCAGGCCACGAACTCCATGAAGAGCGGTAAATGGGAGAAGTCCAAATTTATGGGCATCGAGCTAAACGACAAGGTGATGGGGATACTCGGCCTTGGCCGCATCGGAACTTTAGTTGCGAGTCGCGCCCGCGGCCTTGGCATGAAGGTTGTGGCTTACGACCCATATGTTTCATCCGACCGCTTCAAGCAGCTCGGAATAGAAGTTATAGATAAAATTGAAGACTTTTTCAAGATTTGCGATGTGATAACCATCCATCTGCCCAAAGCTAAAGAGACGATTGGCCTGATCGGCAAGAAGCAGTTTGACATGATGAAAGATGGGGTGCGGATAATAAACACCTCTCGCGGCGGCATCCTCGATGAAGAGGCTTTGGTCGGGGCGGTAAAAAGCGGCAAGGTGGCCGGAGCCGGTATCGACGTATTTTCTGAGGAGCCCTATACCAAAGGACCCCTTCTTGAGCTCGATAGCGTCATATTGACTCCACATATCGCAGCCTCTACCGTTGAGGCCCAGGACAAAGCGGGCGTGATAGTGGCCGAGCAGGTGATTGCCGCGCTCAAAGGCGACTTTGTCAGCAATGCGGTCAACGTGGCGGCCGTCGCTCCGGAGGTCGTCGATATCTTAAAGCCTTTCTTACCCTTGGCTGAGGTCCTCGGTAAATTCTTCATGAAGCTTGCCGACGGCCAGATAAATTCGCTCGATATCGAATATTCGGGCGACATTGCGGCGGGCGAGAGCCTGGAACTTCTGACCATCGCCGTCATCAAGGGTCTCTTAGAGTCGGTCGTTCAAGAGCCGGTGACTTACGTCAATGCTCCCGCCTTGGCCCGTGAAAGAGGAATCGAGGTTAAGGAAAGTAGGACGACCAAACCGTGCGAATATGTCAACTCTATAACCTTGAGCAAGGGCGACTTCATTGTCTCCGGCACGCTTTTGAGCCCCGGCAAGATGAGGATAATGAAACTCTTCGGCTACGACGTGGATGTT
>JBBIRY010000042.1:0-6178 GCA_037441605.1 Actinomycetota bacterium
TCAGAAGCCCTCTGTCACGGCTGCGGGATGTGCGCCGCCAATTGTCCGACCGGAGCGATGCAGCTTAGACATTACAAAGACGATCAAGTGCTGGCCGAGGTCGGCGCGTTACTTGGAGGTTAAAGAGGAACTTCCATCTGGGCCGCCCCTTCCATAAGGGGCAAAAGATCAAAAGGGGCGGCCCGTTTTTATAGACCTAGAACCTTCAAAGGAGGTGAAGAAGATGGCCAAGATAGGATTTCTGCTTACCGAAGGACCCTGGCAGTCCGAGAACTACGACATCTTTGCCAAGATGGCCGATGCCGCTCTCGATAAAGGGCACGAAGTGCAAGCCTTCTGGTATCTTGACGGGGTCTACAATCCCATCAAATTTCAGCGCTTCCCCGGAACGACCGAGGAGAATCTGCCCGTATCCAAGATGAAGGTAGTTGTGGAGAAGGGAGCCGACATCACCTGCTGCGGGATATGCGTTAATGGCCGCGGCCTTGAGAACGGCAAGGATTATATCGAGGGGGTTCGCGTCGGCGGTCTGCCCGATTTCGCTGACATCATGGGCGACTCGGATCGTTTAATCACCCTCTAGTGTGAAGGGTTTTGATTCTAAGAAGATATTGATGAAGGAGGCAAGTAATGGCTGAAAGAAAGCTTTTATATCACTTCAATAGGGCTCCACACGGCAACATCTTCTGGACGGAAGGGATGAGGGCGGCGACCGGAGCGGTGGCCGGAATCGACGAGCACAAAGTCGATCTTCTCTTCCAAGGAGACGGGGTCTATAACGCGCTCAAGGACATGGAGGAGACCGAGAGTTTGGGTTACCTTCCCTCACTCGAGGATGCCGGGGTTCACTATTATGTGGTGGATGAGGATATCAAGGAGAGGGGTGTCGGGGCCGGCGATCTCAAGGATAGATTTGAAGTGATCGACCGGGCTAAAGCGGCTGCTCTCTATATGCAAGCCGACATGAATGTGGATTGGTAAAGGAGGAGTAAAAGGATGGGAGTCTATCTCTTGGACAAACCATTTGGCGACATCGGTCTGAAGATAGCAAATTTCGACGACTCGGCCAAAGTGGTTCTCATCAAGGACGGTGTTTACTTGAACACCTCAGGACTTAGGGGCGGTAAGGTCTACGCCATGAAAGACGATGTTGAAAAGCGCGGACTTGGCAAGGTGCTTGCCGGGAAGGCCGAGCTGATCGACTATCCAAAACTCATCGACATGATAGTCGATGACAAGGTAATGAACTTCATCTAGGGAGGCTGGTTTTGGCCAAGTATAAGGAGTTTGAACTGCCAGATGAACTTTATTATGACCGTAAGGAGCACATCTGGGCAAGGGTTGAGGGCGATAAGGTCAGAAGCGGGGTCGATCAGTTCGGCCAGAAGGCGGCCGGCACCGTGGCCTACGTCAAAATCAAACCGGCCGGTGCAAAGGTCATCAAGGGTAGAGCCTTTGGTTCTTTGGAAGCCGGAAAGTATATCGGCCCGATGAAGGCCCCGGTGAACGGGAGCATAATCGAGGTAAATGAGGCTGTTGTCAAGAATCCAGGTCTGATAAATTCCGACCCTCACGGGGAAGGATGGTGCATCTTGATAGAGCCGAGCTCCCTTGATGATGACTTGAAGGACTTGGCCCACGGCGACGAGGTCCAGCCTTGGCTCGAGGCTGAGTACAAGAATTATGAGGAGAAGGGACTCTTTGCCGAGGAGTAATCGGCAAAGAGCCTCCTTCGAATTTTTGCGGAGGGATTTGAATGTCTTCTGAAACGATTAGAGCGGATGTGGTTCTGGATTGCAAGGGGCAGTTCTGCCCCATGCCCATCCTAAACACCAAAAAGGCCGCCAAAGAGATGACTTCCGGTCAGATCCTGGAGGTTTTGGGGACCGATCCCGGAACCGAGAGGGATCTTCCGGCTTGGTGCAAACGGACCGGAAACGAGATCATAGGGACGGATAATGCCGACGGGGTGCTCCATTTCTTCATCAAGATAAGCTGAAACGTTGGGCTTGGGGTGGGCCTTTGCGGCCTTAAAGCCTCTTAAATGAGGGGCTAAAAAAGGCTCTCCCTTAAAGTCCGAAGGAAAGGATCGAATGGGAAGGATCATTGATAGGGTAAAAGAGGGTAAGAGTGTGGTATGCGGTTCAAAGGTCATCGGGAAGGTCAGCCGCATCGTAAAGGACCCGGACTGGAATAAGACGACCCTCTTTACGGTCAAGACGGAGAGCAAAGAGATTCCGCTTCCGATTGAATCGATTCATCAGGCAAGCGATGAGGAGATAGCCCTAGGCTGCACTTTGGATAGCATCGAGGCTTTACCCGATGTTTCGGGAAGCGATCTCTTAAACGAGGCCGGATATATCAATTATGGCCTTAAACTTAAAGTAAATGAGGCCTTGAATTTGGCAAGACCGTTCATCGATTATCACTAGTTATTGTTTTAAGAGAACTCAAAGCTTAGGGCTTTTAAGCCCGCTTTTGGATAGATATCATCATTTAGAAATAGGAGGAGAGATGTCGTCAGATTCTGAAGGAAGGTTGCTCATCATCCAGTCATCGGGGGTGGATGAGCCCAAGCGGACCTATGCCCCGCTCTTCTTTGCGGTTACCGCCAAAGCGATGGACCTCGATGTAACCATCTGGTTCACCATGAAGGGGGCGACCCAAGTCGTCAAGGGGGCGGCTGAGAAGATCGAGCTGGTTGAGGGCTCCGGAATCACCCTTAAGACCTGGATCGACCGCTGCCTCGAGGAAGGGGTCGAGCTTCTGGCCTGCCATCAAGCCTTAGAGGTCGAGGGCCTGAGCGAAAGCGATCTCATCGAGGGGGTCGAGATGGCCGGGGCCGCCTCCATCGTCGATATGACCTTCGAGGCTGATCGGGTACTCTGTTTTTAATGTGACTTACGGCCGGACCCAAAGCGATTTGGACCGGTCATCAAATTAGGGAGGATTAAGATGCCAAAAGGTTGGAAGGAATGGGAAGAAGAGGTCGTAAAGCACGGACCAAAAGAGGGGCCTCTCTATAAGGAGGTTTCCGACGATTTTAGATTCAAGCACGCCGTCAAGAACTGCATGAGGTGCGGCACCTGCACTTCGATCTGTCCGGCCGCTCACTTTAACGAGTATAATCCCAGAGATGTCATGCGGATCATGATGGACGGAAACGATCAAGAGATCTTGGATCTGATGCGCGAGAAGATTTACGCTTGTGCTCAATGTCACTACTGCATCGTTCGCTGTCCAAGAGGCAACCAGCCGGCGATTGCCGTCATGATCCTTCGTGACATCTCTCATAACTTGGGCCTAAGCGAAGAGGCGATGAAGCCATTTACCAGGGTTCTTAAATGCATCATGATGACCGGAACCCAGATCTCACCCGACATGATTCAAGGCGACTTCTTTCCCGATTGGGGACCCAAGACCAAGAAGATGGGAAATTTCATCCCCGAACTCAGAAAAGGTCTCGGCTCCAAACCGCAAGGTTATGACGGCCTCAAAGGGGTGGACGTGTTGGCCGGAGTCGAATCGGCCTGGCGGGTTAACCCTAAGACCGTTCACGAGCTTCAAAAGATCTGGCAGATGGACGGCTCGCTTGAGAGGCTCAAGGCGGCAAGCCCGTTCTTGGCCGAGCTCGTCGAGGAAGAGCTCGAAGAATATGAGGAGGATAAAGATGAGTAAAGAGAGCCAAGCAACCGAAAGCAAAGGCATAAAGATACAGCACCAGCCCTGCGCGAGCGGAATCTGCCCGAGCAAGGCGGCCTATCCGCACGATTTAGAGAAGGCCAGGCACTTGGATGCAAAACTGGAGGAGCTTGAGAAGGCGGGAGAGCTTAAGATCATGCGTATCAAAGGGCCTTACGCCGAATATGAGACGGTGCCCGGCTACAAGAAGAAGGTCCATTTGGATCACTTCTGGGATCATAAATCCTGCAACCTCTGCTCTATTAATCCGGGCGCGGCCAAGAGCCTCTGGTGGATCTGGGATCAATTGGGGATAGACTACTACAATCCGGATCATCAAACCTCTTGTACCGGTTGGATGTATTGGGCGACCGGCATCCAGTCGCTGCCCGCTCTGGTTGGGGTGCTCGCTCGCAACTGGCATGAGTGCTATACGATGGAGCGCAACTTCAACATCCACTGCATAACTTCGTTTGCCACCTACACCGAGGCTAGGCACTGGATCATCGAGTCGGATGAGCTCAGAGCCAAGGTCAGAAAGTATCTTAAAGAGCTCGGACGCGAACTGGTCGTGCCCGAGTCGATAGTTCACGTCTCAGATGTCATTTATGCCCTTCGCGATCGCATCGCCGAGAAGGCCAAATATAAATTGGATAAGGTGACCGTGGCCGTCCACTATGGCGACCATTATTGGAAGGGGATCATGGAAAATGCCATCGGCGGCTATCGGCCGCAGGTGGTCGACGGACTATTACATGCCCTTGGGGCCAATGTGGCCAGCGACTATTCGGCCTTCTACGAGTGCTGCGGCTTCGGTTTCCGTCACATCATCATGAACCGGACGATGACCCGGTCCCAGACCTTCCGCAAGCTCAAATCGATTCGCGATGAGACGCATGCCGATCTCATCTGCACTAATTGCCCCGGCTGCGGCAATACTTTGGATAAGAATCAATGGATTCAGAAGGCTCGCCCCGATGGGGCTGAGGAGTTCAAGATACCGGTCCTCTTCCCCTATCAGGTAGCCTCCCTCTGCATGGGAGCCGATCCATACGAGATAGCGGCCGTCCAATTCAACTCGACCCCGGTTGAGCCGTTTCTGGAAAAGGCGGGCATCCCTTTCGACAAGAACTACTATGACAAATTCAAGGTGGATGAGAAACCGGTCGAAGAGGGCGAGGGTAAGATCGTCATAGATAACGTCGATGTTACCGGAACCTGGTCCAGCTTCCTCACCCCAAGGTGGGTAAATAAATCTCTAAAGGGGTAAACATCGTGGAGACGGATAGCAGGCTCATCGAGAAGATACGAAAGATAGAGGGCGGAAAGGATATCGACAAGTGCTTCCAATGCGGCACCTGCACCGCGCAATGCCGGGTTTCGGAGTGCTCATCCGATTTCAACCCTCGCTTGCTCCATAACTTCGTAAAACTGGGCTTGGAGGGAGAGCTTGCTGAAGTCTTCAAATGCACCCTCTGTGCCCGTTGCAAGGAGCTCTGTCCGCGTGGCATAGATACCAGAGCGCTTCGAATCGCCATGCGCAAGTACCTCATCGAGGCCGAGAAGTACCCGGAGAATCTGAATCTAATGAAGGAGGCCATGGAGGTCGAGCACAATGTGGCCAACTTTCCCAATGTGGATCGGGCCATGTGGGCCGAGTTCTTGGATGATGCTCCGGATGACTTCTTCGTGCGGGATAGAGCCGAGGTCATCTATTTTGTCGGCTGTATGGCCAGCTTCTCTCCGGCCGTTCAATCGATCCCGGCCACATTCGTCTCTTTTCTCGACAAAGCCGGGGTCGACTTCACCATCATGGGTGAGGAGGAGTGGTGCTGCGGCTATCCTTTGATTGTGGCCGGGATGGGCGACTTCATCGAACCGCTCAAAGAGCACAACCTGGAGAGAGTCAAAGAGACCCGGGCCTCCAAGATGGTCTTTGCCTGTCCCTCCTGCTTTCACACTTGGATGCACGAGTATAAGGAAGCGAATCTTGAGATGTTTCATCATACCGAGTTCATTAAGGATCTGATCGACCAGGGCCGTTTAAAACTTGGCGAGTTGAAGGCCAAGGTCACCTATCATGATCCCTGCGATCTTGGCAGAAACTCGAATGTCTACGATGCCCCAAGAGAGATAATCAAGGCCATACCGGGAGCGGAATTTGTCGAGATGAAGCATAACAGAGAACACGCTCTCTGCTGCGGCGGGGGCGGCGATTTGGAAGTCGTCGACGCTAAGCTTCCGGTCGAAATCGGCAAGAAGGTCATCGAGCAGGCGGAGGCCGCTGGAGCCGAGATTTTGATCACCTCCTGCCAGCAATGCAAGAGGACTTTGGTCAATGCGGTCTCTAAAGAGAGCAAGCTCAAAGTGATGGATATTCTGGAAATCGTGATGGATATAATGGAGACTCCTCAAGCCGGGGTCGCATAGTCGTCAAAACCTTAGGGGGGGAAGTATGTTTGAACTTGATGGATGCAATTTCCCGGATGATAAAGAG
>JBBIRY010000043.1:0-5944 GCA_037441605.1 Actinomycetota bacterium
AAAGGGTCTCCAAGAATCCGGCCGTCTTTGACGAGGAGAAACTCTCCTGGATGAACGGGGTATATATCAGAGATTTGGGAATGGCTAAGCTCACCCGTCGCTTGATTCCGCTCTATCAAAAGGCCGATCTCCTTAAGGATGAAAACGAATTTGGCATCTCGAAGCTCGAATCGATAACCGCCCTCATATCAGAGCGGATGAAGAGTTTAAATGAGGCGGTGGAGCTTACCCGCTTCTTCTTTGTGGGTGACATCGAGATTGAAGAGAAGGCATTGGGAAAGCTAAAAGCGACCCAAGGGGCGGATAGGATTTTAACGGACGCGGCCGAAAAATTGAGGGCTCTTACGAGCTTTAAGTCGGATGAGATCGAAGCGGCCCTGCGCAGTATCCCCGAAGAGCTTTCTCTTAAACCAAAAGTCGTTTTTCAAGTTATCAGAATCGCCATAACGGGCAGCGAAATCAGCCCGCCCCTCTTTGAGAGCCTTGAGATTCTTGGTAAAGAGATTGCCCAAAAGAGGCTCAAAGCGGCCGAAGGGCTCATAACTTAACGCTTAAATTTTGGTATAATTACCCTTTGATGCCGGGGGCCGCCCACGTGGTAGGACCCGGCCATCAAGCTTTTGCTTTGATTTGCTGGGGAGTCGCCCACGTGGTAGGACCCGGCCATCAGGCTCAATTCCTAGTTTGCTGCCGGGTCGTCTAATGGTAGGACGGTGGACTCTGGATCCATTAGTATAGGTTCGAATCCTATCCCGGCAGCCAGTTTGGCAAAACCTCATGTTCCTCGCCAAAGGCGAGTGCGCCTATGGCGCAGAATCCTATCCCGGCAGCCAATTTTTTAGCCTTCAGCCCCCAGTCTTCAGCTATCGGATTTTCCTGGCCCCTGGTGGCGGGCAACTGGTAGCTGATAACTTCCTCCCCAGCCATTTTCTTCCAACCAGATTTCATTTCTGGAATCTGGCGACCGGCGACTTGGGCCATGAGCCACAGGCTCATAAGAAGGTCCATCACGCCATAGGTGGACAGGTCAGCCTCTGGCTGAGGAGCTGCCCTTTGGGCTTCATCACCCTAGATGCTCTTTGAACCACTCGGTGGCAAGCCTTGCCACTTCCTCCAGAGCCCCTCTCTCTTCGAAGAGATGGGTTGCACCGGCAACTATCTCCAGACTCTTTTCGCATTGAAGCGCCCCAAAAGCCTCCTCATTCAGCTCGATGACGCCAAAGTCTCGGCCGCCAACTATAAGCAGGGTCGGCGAGACGACTCTATCCAGCATGCCTAGGGCAAGATCGGGCCTCCCTCCCCTCGAGACTACAGCAGCTATCTTCGAGCCCAAGCTTGCCGCAACTTTGAGAGCCGCCGCCGCTCCCGTGCTCGCCCCAAAGAGGCCGAGGGCAAGATCCTTTGTTTTGGGCTCCTCCCCCAGCCAACCGGTTATGCCTGTCAACCTCTCCACCAAGAGGTCGATGTCGAAGCGGGTCTGATATACCTGATCTTCTTTTTCGGTAAGTAAGTCGATTAGCAGCGTCGCGATATTAGCCTCTTGCAGGACCCTTGCAACAAAATTATTCCTTGGCGAAAGGCGGCTACTCCCGCTCCCATGAGCAAAGAGAACGATCCCTTTGGCCTCGTTCGGAACTGCGAGCATGCCCTCCAAAAGGACGCCGTCCGTGCTCACTTTCACCAGGCTTTCCATCTCCTTTACGCTCCTTTCTCTCTCATCAGCCCAAAAATCTTTACCAGCTGCTCACATCTCATTTATTTCATACATTCAATCTCTGTGCAACCGAAGGCCGTGTTTTACGCCTCTTTTGCCAGGTTAATTGCTCTTTGCCGGGTATAAGCTTTATGATTTGATAAGCCCACTTCGTTTTGGAACGCTCATTTGAAATATTTATGAGCAAAATCATTGACAGGCGATAAACCGCTGTGGCATAGTTATACCTACTAAATATATAGGTTTAATGGTAAAGGATTGCTTAAGTCATGATGAAACTCTCCACCAAAGGCAGATACGGAGTTCGGGCCATGATTGAACTCGCTCTAAATTACGGCGGCAAACCGCTGCTACTCAAGGATATCGCCGTCCGTCAGCAGATATCGGAAGGCTACCTGGAGCACATCCTGCCTCTCATCAAAAAAGAAGGCTTGGTCGGGGCGATAAGAGGGGCAAACGGCGGTTACTTTCTGACCAAACCGCCGATAGAGATAACGCTGGGGGAGATCATCTATGCCTCTGAAGGGCGTCTGGCTATCGTTGATTGCGTGGCCAATGCCGATATCTGTGAAAGGAACAAGGAGTGCGTAGCCCGCGATATGTGGTGTGAGATAAACGATAAGATAACCGCCATCTTGGACTCGTTCACGCTTCAGGATATAGTCGAGCGTGAGCTCAAGAAGAGCGATCATTTGGCAGCCGTCTATTACATCTGATAACAAGGATAACTCTTTAAGTGAAAGCAAAGCTCTTTAACGAAGTGATGCAGAACATGTGCACGAAGAGGCCGATTGAGCGGTGATTTTGTTCTGCTTTTGTTTCAGCCGCTTTGACGCCTCTCATCTTTCGATAAGACGAGGGGTTTTTTGTATCCGGCTTTATAAATCTTAAAACAGAGAAAAGGAGAAGAGATGAAGGTAGCAGATGATCTGACAAAGCTTATAGGCAATACCCCGCTTGTGAAATTGAACAGGCTTTCAAGTGGTCTAAAGGCCGATATCTTGGCCAAACTGGAGTGCTTCAATCCGCTCTCAAGCGTCAAGGATAGGCTGGCTCTCTCGATGATCGATGAGGCCGAAAGGGAGGGTATTTTAAGCAAAGATAGCGTGATAATCGAGCCCACCAGCGGCAATACCGGCATCGGACTCGCCTTCGTCTCGGTGATACGCGGCTACAAACTGGTTTTGGTCATGCCCGAGACCATGTCCATCGAGAGGCGTAAACTTCTGCTTGCTTTTGGGGCTGAGGTGGTTTTAACCCCCGGCGACAAGGGGATGAGAGGCGCGGTCGAAGAGGCCGAAGCGCTTGCCAAAAGGACGAAGAACTCGTTCATCCCTCAGCAGTTCGAGAACCCGGCCAACCCCAAGATACACAGAGAGACTACGGCCGAAGAGATCTGGTGCGATACCGATGGCATGGTTGACATAATCGTCTCCGGCGTGGGGACGGGCGGCACCATAACCGGGGTGGCCGAGGTCTTGAAGGAGAGAAAACCACAGATCAAGATCATCGCCGTTGAGCCGGCCACCTCTCCCGTCATCTCGGGCGGCCCGCCCGGACCTCATAAGATCCAAGGGATCGGAGCGGGTTTCATCCCCTCGGTTTTGAGGGTGGACCTGATTGATGAGGTAATCAAAGTCAAAGATGAAGATGCCGGGGCTGTCGCCCGTCGCCTGGCCAAGGAGGAGGGTATCCTCGCGGGGATCTCTTCGGGGGCGGCCGCTTTTGCCGCCTTGGAGGTGGCGGGGCGCAAAGAGAACGAGGGCAAGATGATCGTAGTCATATTGCCCGACAGCGGTGAACGCTATTTGAGCACATGGCTCTTTAACGAGTAATCAATCTCTCACAATAGGAAGTGATGATTTTGGCTAAAACGATAGCAGAAATAAACGATAAGATCAGAAAGGGCAAGGCCGTCGTGGTCTCAGCCGAAGAATTGATCGATATCGTAGAAGAAAAGGGGGTGGCCAAGGCGGCGACCGAAATAGACGTGGTGACGACCGCCACCTTCGGCCCGATGTGTTCTTCTGGCGCCTACTTCAACGTTGGCCACAGCAACCCCAAGATCAAAATCGGAGGAGGCAGCGCCTATCTCAACGATGTCCCGGCCTATAGCGGGTTTGCTGCCGTCGATATCTATATCGGGGCGACGGCTTTGCCCGATGACGATCCGAGAAACCGGGTCTACCCGGGCAAGTTCGCCTACGGCGGCGGTCATGTCATCCACGATCTGGTGGCCGGCCGCGACGTCGAACTTAAGGCGACCGCCTACGGGACTGACTGTTACCCGAGAAAGAAGCTGGATACTTGGATAAACATCAAGGATATCAACGAAGCGGTCCTCTTCAATCCCAGAAATGCCTACCAGAACTATAACGTGGCGGTCAATCTTTCGGATAAGGCGATCTATACCTACATGGGAGTCCTCCTGCCCAAACTCGGCAATGCCAATTATTGCAGCGCGGGCCAGCTCTCCCCTCTGCTCAAAGACCCGTACTACCGGACGATCGGCATCGGCACCAAGATATTTTTGGGCGGCGGCGTGGGCTATGTGGTCTGGCAGGGAACCCAGCATAATCCGGGAATCCCCAGAAACGATAAGGGCGTTCCCGTCGCTCCCGCCGGCACCTTGGCTGTCATGGGAGACCTAAAGGGGATGAAGCCTGAGTGGTTGGTCGGAGTGAGTATGCAAGGTTACGGCACCTCGCTCTCGATTGGAATCGGTGTGCCTATCCCCATCTTGAATGAGGAGATATGCCGCTTTGCCGCTCTAAAGGATGAGGACCTTTGGACCAAGATCGTGGATTACAGCGAGGCCTATCCCAAAGGCGGCGGCAGTCTGGGCGAGGTCAATTACGCCGATCTCAAAAGCGGCAAGATAACCTTGGATGGCAAGGAGATAAGAACCGGCGGCATATCGAGCTATTCAAAGGCGGTGGAGATAGCAAACCTGCTCAAGGAATCGATCGAGAAGAAGGAGTTCTTCCTGACCGAGCCGGTGGCCTATCTGCCCAGCCCCGAGAGCGGCTACGGTTTCAAGCCGCTTAACGAAAGGCCGCTGGCTTGAAGTGAACAGAGGTCGATACGTAAAAAATCCTTCGGACGGGCGAAAGCCCGCACGAAGGGCGACTAATGATTAAGAGGTGAAAGATGATAAGCAGCAAGGTTGTACTAAAATTTCCACCGGAACTTGTAGATCAGCCCATCACATCGAGGCTGGTCAAAGAGCATAATCTAAACTTTAATATCCTAAAGGCTCAAATCAGCCCCAAGGAAGACGGCCTGCTTGTCCTGGAGCTCGAAGGCGAAAAGGTAGACCTTGAAGGGGGCTTGGCTTTCCTGGAAAAAGCCGGCGTCAAGGTGAGTCCGCTCTCGCTTGAGATCGGACGGGACGAGGAGCGCTGCACCGATTGCAGCGTTTGTACGGGCATCTGTCCGACGGGCGCCCTAATCGTCGATCAGGTCACCCGCAAGGTGAACTTTTTGGAAGAGAAGTGTATAGCCTGTGAGTTCTGCCTTAAGGCTTGCCCTTATCAAGCCATGAGGGTAAAGTTTTACTCCTAAGACGGCAACTTTTTTAATTTTTAAGGGGATCCGAATGATGGAGGAGTTTGAGGTCACTAAGGTCGATTCAGGTGGGGCGGAAGCCGGCAAGGTGATGGTGGCGACCGAAGCCCCCTTGACCGTTGTTATTGGCGACAAGGAACTCACCACCTTGATCTGCACTCCAAGCGATCTTTATGACCTCATCCTCGGCTTCATCTTCGGCTTGGGGTTGATCAAGAGCCCAAATGACCTGAAGGTGACCATAGATGAGACTATAGCCACGGCTTACGTTACGCTTAAGAGCGAAAGCTTCTCAGATGATCTCGTCTTCAAAAGAGTATACACATCCGGCTGCGGCCGCGGCATCTTTCTAACCACGGCCAGAGATGCCTTGAGTCAAAAGGAGGTCGTCTCCGACCTTAAGATATCGGCCCCTGCCTTAAGCCGGCTCATGAATGCCTTTAAAGCCAACTCCGCTCTTCATGCCAAGACACGGGGAGTTCACAGCGCGGCCCTCTCCCACGGCCAAGAACTGGATATCTTCATGGATGATATCGGCCGCCATAACGCCATCGACAAGGTGATCGGGGCGGCCTTGAAGCTGGGTTTTGATATGACGAACTCCATCCTTCTCACCAGCGGGCGGATAACCTCCGAGGTCATCTTCAAGATGGAGCGGGCGAG
>JBBIRY010000044.1:0-5774 GCA_037441605.1 Actinomycetota bacterium
TTCTCAGGCTGCGTGGATGGCCTTGTAACCGAAGAAGTCAAATCGGGCTTAAGAAGGGTTTTTTCCAGCTAAAGGGAGGTTTTAATGGATATTTCTACATTAATAGATAGACTCGAAGATATGGTGACCACGGCCAAAAAGGTACCGTTTGGAGCCGGAGTCATCATCAACGAACAGAGGATATTTGAGTTTGTCGACGAGATGAGGGCGAGCATTCCCGATGAGCTGAAAGAGGCAAGATGGATAGTCAAAGAGAAGAACGAGATTCTGGTAGAGGCCGAAAAAGAAGCAAACGCCATAATCGATGAAGCCAAACGTAGGGCTCTTGATATGACCTCAGAAACCGAAATAGTGAAGCTGTCTGAGGCTCAAGCGACCGAAATCATAAATAATGCCAAGGAGAAGGAGAGAGAGATAAGGCTCGGGGCCGAAGATTATGCGGACGAGATGTTGGCAAACCTCGAGGTAAATCTAGGCAAACTTCTCTCAGCTGTTCAACGAGGCAGAGATCGTCTTCAAGGCAAGATGCAGCCTCGGCTTTAAAAAACAGAATCCGCCCCTTAGATCAAGTTCTTCTAGGTTTATAGGGCTTTTTTTTTGAATTGCGCTTTGTGGTAAAATACAACAGTTTGAAGTTGGCTTGGCGATGGATCCATTTAAAATAGATATATCAACTTTACGCGGTCGCCTTGGTGAAGATATCGATCTTAAGATCGAAGAGAATCTTGAGATTGAAGGCGGCTTAGGTGAATTCAAGATCCAGGGGCCCACAAAAGTCCAGGTTAGGGTCGAGAATCTTGGCGAGGATATCTTGGCAACCGGATCGGCCGAAATAAAAATTAATCTGGACTGCACGAGATGTCTGAAGACATATGAGCTCAAGATCGTTGCGGAACTCAGCCAAGTCTACACGGATGACCCATCCGAAGATCAGGATGAGATGGGGATCATCAAGGAAAAGATTGATTTACAACCCGCAATCGAAGAGGCGATTTTGCTAGAGTTCCCCTTCAGCCGGGTCTGCGATCCTAATTGTTTGGGCATCTGTCAGGTTTGCGGGCAAGACCTAAATCAAAAGAAATGTGATTGCAAGAAAGAGGATTTCGATCTAAGGCTTACCAAGCTTTTAGAGTTCAAAGATAAGTTAAATTCAAGCGATAGTTAGGAGGGTCTTTAGTTGGCAGTTCCAAAAAGGAAAAAATCCAAGGCCAAGAGGGATTCAAGGCGCGCTCAGCACAATAATGCCAAGGCCGCTTTGACGATGGAGTGTCCACAATGTCATCAGCCCAAACTCGCGCATCATGTCTGCAAAGAGTGCGGCTACTATGATGGCAAGAAGGTTATAGAGGTTTAAGTAGCCGGTGTCCGGTCGGGTAATAAAGGTAGCCGTAGACGCCATGGGTGGAGACTTCGCCCCGCTAGAAGTGGTTAAGGGGGCGATCATGGCTAAAGAAGAAGCCAGCTTAGAGATCATACTTGTCGGCAGGGAAGAAGAACTCAAAGAGGAGCTGGCAAAACATACAGGGGCTCCCGATTTTGAAATAATTGATGCCGCTTCGGTCATCCAAATGGATGACTCACCCGCAAACGCCGTAAAATCGAAACCGGATTCATCACTTTCCCTTGCGGCAAAAGCCGTCTCCAAGAAAGAGGCAGATGCCTTCATATCTTTCGGAAATACCGGGGCCGCCATGAGCGCGGCCTTTCTTCATATCGGCCGGATCGACGGGGTCATCAGACCGGCAATCGCCGTGACTATCCCGACCGCTAAAGGAGCGAGCGTTCTTCTGGACGCCGGAGCCAATACCGATTGTAAGCCCGAGGTCTTAAAACAATTCGCCGTCATGGGCAGCGCTTATGCTAGAGCTATCCTAAAACTTTCTAACCCGAAAGTCGGACTGCTCAACGTCGGAGAAGAAGAGAGCAAGGGCAGCGAAAGGCTTAAGGAGACCCACGTTTTATTGAGCGAGCTTTCAAATTTCTTTGGCAACATTGAAGGGGATGACATCGCTAAGGGCACGGTTGACGTGATAGTCACCGACGGACTTACCGGCAATATAGTTTTAAAATTGATAGAGGGCCTAGCCACCGAGATCTTTTCTAAGATTAAGTCGGCCATCTCATTCAGTCCGATCACAAAGGTTGCGGGCCTCTTCTTGAAGAGTTCCTTTAAGAGGCTAAAGAAGGAACTGGATTATGAAGAGTACGGTGGAGCCATCCTGCTCGGAATAGACGGGGTTGCAATAATAGGCCATGGAAAATCAAAAGCTAAGGCCGTCAAAAACGGCATACTTGTTGCGGCAAGCATCGCTTCCACAAACATGATCGAGGAGATCAAATCCGACCTTTAGAAGGAGAGAATATAATAAAAGAAGCTCGCGCCAGCATAATCGGGATAGGCTCGTATTTGCCCAAGAAAGTCCTTACCAATCTTGACCTTGAATCGATGATTGATACGAGCGACGAATGGATCATGACCAGAACCGGAATATCCGAGCGCAGGATAATTGATGATGGCGAAAACCTATCGGATCTTGCCTTAAGAGCTGCTTTAAATGCCATTGAAGACGCCTCTTTAAAACCGAGCGATATCGATCTCATCATTTTAACCACCTGCTCGCCCGAGATGATCCTTCCTTCGACCGCCTGCTTGGTCCAGGATAAGCTAGGCCTTGCTAACACTCCCGCCTTCGATCTCATGGCCGGTTGCACCGGGTTCATATACGGACTTTCGGTAGCCTCTCAGTTCATCGAGGCGAAAAGCTATGAGAATGTTTTAGTTATCGGAGCTGACGCTCTTTCGCGCCATATAGACTGGACAGATCGGAACACCTGCGTCTTATTTGGCGATGGGGCCGGAGCAGTGGTTTTGGGAAGTTCAGAAAAGGGCGGGGGGATTCTTGCAAACTATCTTGCCGCGTCCGGCTCCGGATCTTCTCTTTTAAATATTGCCGGAGGAGGCTCAGGAAGCCCATGCAGCTCTGACTCTTTCGATCCGTCTTCGAATTATCTCAAGATGAACGGTTCGGAGGTCTTCAAGTTTGCTACCCGCGTCTTGCCCGAGGCTGTCGAAGCGGTTGCAAAAAGGGCGGGCCTAAAACTTGAAGAAATTGACTACATTATCCCTCACCAAGCAAATTATAGAATCATCGAGACGGCGGCTAAGAAGTTGCATATCAACTCTGATAGAATCATCAATAATATCGAAAGATTGGGCAATACCTCTACGGCCTCGATACCACTGGCTCTAGAGGAGATCTATAGAGAAGGAAGGCTTAAGGCGAAAGACAAGATTATTTTGGTCGGCTTTGGGGCCGGACTCACTTTTGGCGCGAACTTGATCGTGTGGGAGAAGGACTAGAATATGAGGTGGTTTAGTTGAACTATTTCTTCAGTGATGAACAAGAGATGATTCGGGAGCTTGCCAGGAAGATCACAAGCGAAAAGGTGATCCCTAGAAGGGCTGAGTTAGACGAGAGGGAAGAATTCCCCACCGATATAATGGAGGCCATTGGGGCGGCCGATCTCTTCGGTCTATACATACCAGAAGCTTACGGCGGTCTTGGAATGGGCTCCTTTGAAACCCTGCTCGTCGTTGAAGAACTTAGCCGCGGATGCTGCGGCGTTTCTGTCAGTTATGCGGCGAGCGCTCTCGGCGCCTACCCAATCCTTCTCTATGGCTCTGAAGAGCAAAAAGCCAAGTATCTGCCGGATCTGGCTTCAGGAAAAAAACTTGGAGCCTTCGGTCTAACCGAAGCCAGCGCTGGAAGCGATGCTTCGGCCATGAAGATGACGGCATTAAAAGACGGGAATGAATATATCTTAAACGGAAGCAAGCAATGGATAACTAACGGCGGAGTCGCCTCAACTTATACAGTCATCGCTATGACTGACAAGGCCAAGGGGAGCCGGGGCGCTTCGGCCTTCATCGTCGAAGAGGGGACCTGTGGGTTTTCGATAGGTAAAAAAGAGAAAAAAATGGGAATTCGTTCTTCGATGACGACAGAGCTTGTCTTCAACGATTGCAGGGTGTCGGCTGAAAATCTTATTTCAAAAGAGGGTATGGGTTTCATAATCGCCATGAAGACGCTCGATATGACCCGCCCCGGTATCGGTGCTCAGGGCGTCGGTCTCGCTCAAGGTGCGATGGAGACGGCGGTCGATTTTGCATCCAAGAGGGTCCAGTTTGATCAACCGATCATCAACATTCAAGCGGTCCAACATATCTTGGCCAATATGGCGACCGAGATTGAAGCGGCGCGGGCTCTGATCTACGCCACAACAAGGACAATCGATGCCGGTGAAAAGAACTTTTCTAAAGAATCGGCAATGGCTAAACTCTTTGCGACCGACATGGCCATGCGGGTTGCCACTGACGCCGTTCAAGTCATGGGCGGCCACGGCTACATGCGCGACTATCCCGTTGAGAAGATGATGAGAGATGCCAAGGTCTTGCAGATATACGAGGGCACAAACCAGATTCAAAGGAATGTCATCGCCTCTCAACTTATCAAGGAGAGCATGGCGAATAATCGCCAGTAAATATGAAGATAGCCGTCTGCATTAAACAGGTTCCGGCATCGACCGATGTGAAGCTCGATCCGGTAACAAATAATTTGGTTAGAGATGATGCGCCTGGCGTCATAAATCCTTATGACCTTCACGCCATTGAAGAGGCCGTCAGGGTCAAAGAGAGGTATGGCGGTACGATCACAGCCATATCGATGGGGCCGCCGGCTGCAAGCGAAGCCTTAAGAGAGGCCATCTCTCTAGGAGTCGACGAAGTCGCCCTCATAAGCGACCGCAGTTTTGCCGGAGCCGATACCTTGGCCACCGCCTATACGCTTTCTAAGGCGCTAGAGAAAATCGGCCCTTTCGACCTTATAATCTGCGGCAAACAGAGCGTAGACGGCGATACGGGCCAGGTTGGACCGGAGATGGCGCAAATGCTGAATACGAGCCTTGCCACATCCGTCTCCAACATTGAAGAGGTCGATTCCGGCAAAGTGATCCTCAAAAGGATGGTAGAGGACGGATATCTTCGCGTTGAAGCCAATCTGCCGCTCTTGATTACGGTCACCAAAGAGATAAATATACCGCGCACCCCCTCGCTAAAGGGGATGATGAAAGCCAAAAAAGAAGAGATACCAACGCTTTCGGCTGAAGAGATCGGAGCTGATCAGAGCAGGATCGGGATCCTTGGCTCCCCAACCAAAGTGAGAAGGGTATATAAACCAATCTCAACTGGGCCAGGTCAAATGATCGAAGGAACCCCCAGCGAGGCGGCAAGGAGTCTTCTTAAAAAACTTAAGGAGTCGAAAATCGTTTAAAGAAGAAGGTATCCGGTGATCGTCATCGATATGGAGGCCGTGGCGGCTGCGGGGATTGCGTGAAGGTTTGCAAGTATAGGGCCATAAGCATGATCGATTCAAAGGCGATCTTCTCCCCCAAATGCAATTTATGCCGGGCATGTCTTGCGGCATGCAAGAACGGGGCTATAAAAGAGAAAAAAATAGGAAATCATGAGCTTTTGTAGGAGTTGTTTAGACTGAAAACAATTTGGGTCTTCGTTGAAACCAGAAGGGGCAAGATTGCCCCGGTTTCACTCGAAATACTAGGCGAGGCAAGAAGGCTGGCCGCTCAGGGCGGCCAAGAGGTTGTCGCTTTGATTGCGGGAGACCATTTGGAAGAGGAGGTCGAATACATCTCTCAATTTGGACCGGACGGGATAATCGTCTTAGATGACGACTCTCTTGGCGAACCGGATGAAGTCA
>JBBIRY010000045.1:0-5494 GCA_037441605.1 Actinomycetota bacterium
AAGAGCTTCCTTAAGGGCGATCGAGAGGAGATGGCCAAAAAGGAGACCCAAGAGATGGAGATCCTTTCGGTCTATATGCCGGCTCAACTATCGAAGGATGAGATAGCGGCGTCCATTGAGAAGATAATCGGGGACCTAAAGGCCAAAGGTCCGGTCAATATGGGTCTTGTCATGAAAGAGATAATGGCCAAGCTAAAAGGAAAGGCCGACGGGAAATTGGTAAGCGAGATCGTAAGCAAGGCCCTTTCCGAAAAGGATTGATTCCATATCGTCGACCGGGGGTCCTAAGATTGATATAATCCTTCTTGGGCGGCTGATGGGCGGACAAAAAGGTGATTAAAAAGGATAAGCGAGCTAAAGTTCTGATTCCAAGCGATCAATCAATGGTCGACCTCTTGGGCCAGGGCGATGAGTTCTTAAAATTGATAGAATCCGGTTTTGATGTAGATATCCTGGTCAGAGGGAATGAGATCGACATAACCGGCAAAGAGCAAGAGGTAGATCGGGTAATCGGTCTAATCAAGGAACTCCTTTCCATCCTGGAGGCTGGAAGCGAGCTTGAGAGAAGCGATGTCGGCCGCACGATAGATCTGGTAAAGAGCGAAAACGGGATCTCGGCCAGAGAGGTATTCACAGAGCGGATAATCGTTCACAGGGGCAAGATCATCCGCCCCAAAACAGCCGGTCAGAAGAGATATATTGATGCCATCAAGAAAAACACCTTAACATTTGCCATCGGCCCGGCCGGAACCGGTAAAACCTATCTTGCCATGGCCATGGCCGTCAAAGCTCTCAAAGAGGGTTCTATCTCCCGCCTAATCCTGACCCGCCCGGCCGTAGAAGCCGGCGAAAAGCTCGGCTATCTCCCCGGCACCTTAGTCGAAAAGATCGACCCATATTTACGGCCGCTCTTCGACGCCCTCTATGACATGATGGATACGGCCGAATTTCAGAGGCATATGGAGCAGGGATCGATAGAGATTGCCCCGCTCGCATATATGCGCGGACGAACCTTAAACGATGCCTTCATAATCTTAGATGAGGCTCAAAACACTTCAGCCGAACAGATGAAGATGTTTTTGACCAGGCTTGGGTTCGGATCCAAGATGGTCGTAACCGGCGACACGACCCAAGTCGACTTGCCCAAGGAGATGAGTTCCGGCTTGGTCATAATCGAGGATATCCTCTCCGATCTCGACGAAGTCGAGTTCATTCACTTAAGCGCGGGCGATGTGGTCAGACACAAGCTGGTCCAAAGGATCGTCGAGGCCTACCGTCTATTTTCCGAACGCTGCGCTGCGGTTGAGCGGCCAGCCGGAGAAAAGGGAGCGGCAAGGTAATGCCGGCAAAGCTGAATGGGTTCATCAAAACGCTCAAAGAAAGCCGTCTCTTTCGAGCCGACGCCTTCCAAAAGCTTGCCTTGATATCCCTCATCTCGCTCTTTTTGATCTTTCTTATCTCTTTCGACCTCACCCCGGCTCTTAAAGACATCAAAGAGGGTCAGCCTAGTCCCCGGATGATAAAGGCACCCCGAACGATAGAGTTCATTGATGCGGAAGGGACCAATGAAGAGAAGGATGCGGTTGCAGCGGAAGTGGACGAGGTCTTCAAGAGAGATGTTGCGGCAGCCGAGAGCTCACTGGGCGAACTCGACCTCTTCTTTGCTGCGGTTAAGGATGCAAAGAGGTCGAAGGAGAAGACGGCCCGTCTTGGTGGTCTAAAGGATGCATACGGTGAAATCATCTCGGACGAATCCTTGCTTCTAACACTCTCTTTGAGTGATAAGGATTTCTTAACCTTCAGCGATAAGACCAAAAGCCTTCTTTCGACCATAATGGGGGGCAATGTCCTAAAAGATGATATTCCAGAGAAGAAAGAAGAGCTGAAACGTCTTTCGACCATGCTCTCTCTGCCGCCTCAAGAGATTGTAGCTGCCGGGGATATCGGTAGCGCCTTCATAGAGTCAAACTACTATTACGACGAAGAGGCGACCGAGACTTTAAGGGCCGAAGCGGTTGCCGCGGTCGAACCGGTCACGATCAAGAAGATCCAAGGCGAAGTGATCTTGCGCGAAGGCGAAACAGTACTACAAGATCACCTAAAGATCCTTTCTGAACTTGGATTACTAAAAGATCGCATCGATATCGCTAAAGTATTTGGAACAACCCTATTCATCTTGAGCCTGCTTGCCATCTTTGCTCTTTATGTTCACAGATTCGAAAGCAGCCTCTACGCAAATAACGCCCTTCTCCTTCTCTTTGGTCTCCTGCTCCTCTTTGTCTCCTTGATCGCCAAGATGATAGCGCCGTACTTTTCGAGCTATTTGATACCGGTTGCGGCCGTATCGATGATAGCGACCATCGTCTTGAGTTCCAACATGGGCCTTATAATGGTTTTGATCGCTACCTTGACGGTGGGCCAGATCGTCGGCGCAAGTCCAACCTTCTTTTCCGTCGCCATCTTGAGCGGGGTATTTGCCGTCTATCTCGTTTCTGACCTGACCCATCGTCACGATCTGACCAGATCCGGGCTGATCCTTGCGCCTGCTATGTTCATCATCTGTTTGATTTCTGACCTCACCCTGGGGGCGCAGGTTATGGATGCCATCAAAAATGCCGCATGGGGCTTTGGAAGCGGTCTTGCCTCGACGGTGGTCACGATTGGAGCTCTCCCCTTCTTAGAGACAGGCTTTGGACTTACCACCGATGTCAAGCTCCTCGATCTGGCAAATACCACCCAGCCCCTCCTAAAGGAGCTGATGACCAAGTCTCCCGGCACCTATACCCACAGCGTCATGGTGGCCAATCTGGCCGAAGCTGCCGCCGGCGAGATAGGGGCAAATCCGCTTCTTGCCAGGGTGGGCAGCTATTATCATGATATCGGTAAGCTCAAAAGACCCTGCTTCTTCGTCGAAAATCAGATCTCGTGCGATAATCCTCATGATAAGACCAATCCTAATTTAAGCTATCTAATAATCAACGCTCACGTCAAGGATGGGGCAGAGCTGGCCAAAAAGCACAAGCTTGGAGCCGAAATTACCAAGATAATCGAGGAACACCACGGAACAGGTCTTGTGACCTACTTTTATCACCGAGCCAAGGAGAGAAGCGAAAAGCATCATGTGAGCGAGGCTCAGTTTCGCTATAGCGGCTTGAAACCGACGACCAAGGAGGCGGCCATCATCATGCTGGCCGATTCTGTTGAAGCGGCTTCAAGGACGATTACAAAACTCTCTCCGGCTCGCCTTGAGCAGCTCGTTCGAAAAGTCATCCATGGCAAACTCGACGACGGGCAGCTTGAGGAGAGCGATCTTACCTTGAGCGATCTTGAGGGGATATCTAAGTCATTTGCAAATACTTTAGCCAGCATCTATCATTCCAGAATCGAGTATCCAAATCTTCAGCTCATCTCGGAGTCAAGGGGCTTCATGGTCTATGGAAATTCAGCTAATAAATAAACAGGATGATCCCACCGTAAACGAGTGGCTGCTAGGAGCCATTGCCAAAAGATCCTTGATCGAGATGGGTCAGCCTGAGCACGCCGAGCTATCTCTGGTTTTGGTCGACGAGGAAGAGATGGAGGAGCTTAACTTCAAGTATCGCGCCGTCGAGAAGGCTACCGATGTCTTGTCATTTCCCCTCTATGACGAGGCTCTCAAGAACGACGAAGATCTTCCCTTAATTCTTGGGGATGTCGTAATCTGCCCGGCCGTGGCCAAGAGGAACGCTCAAAGTCATGGCGTCGAGTTTGCAAAAGAGATGGATCTTTTGGTGGTTCACGGTATACTTCATCTCTTGGGTTTTGATCACGAAACCGACGATGAGGCCGAGATGATGGAGGCCAAGGAGGAAGAGATCTTGAAGAGATATTACGGAGGAGAGACTTCAATTTGAGGAAGAACGCAAGTTTTGTTGGAAGTTTAAACAATGCGATCGAAGGGATAATACACGTCTTAGCCTGCCAGAGAAACATAAGGTATCATTTCATAGCGGCCTTCTTTATCCTCTCTTTCAGCCTCTATCTTGGGGTCAGCAGGCTCGAATTCATGCTCCTTCTCTTCTCGATCGCTCTGGTTCTCGGGGCAGAGATGATCAATACCGCCATCGAGGAGACGATAGACCTAACGGTCGACTCCCATAATGATAGGGCCAAGATCGCCAAGGATGTGGCGGCCGGAGCTGTTCTCATTACCAGCTTAAATGCCCTTATCACAGCATATTTCGTCTTCTATCCCCTTTTGAGCCAAGTGAACATGTCCTTCCCGAGTAGAGTCAGACGCTCACCCTTACACCTTACGGTGACCGCTCTTTTGATCATCTCAATTCTGGTCGTTGCGGCCAAAGCTCTGACCGGTTATAAGAATTATGTGAGCGGAGGGTGGCCGAGCGGCCACACCGCGCTTGCCTTCAGCGCTCTTACCGCCATCGCCATCTTAGGAGACAGCGCCACCTTGACCACCTTGGCCTTCATTATGGCCGCGCTCGTTTCTCACAGCCGGGTTCAGGCCGGAATCCACTCTTGGTTTCAGGTCGTATCCGGGGCTTTAGGCGGTTTTCTGGTCACAGTGTTATTATTCCAAATCTTTTACTTTTAGCGGGGGGGGGTTGGCACCTTGGACGTGACGGTATCGGTCAAGTTAATAGGCTTTCTCCTCCTTCTGGTCGCCTCGGCGTTCTCATCGATGTCGGAGACTGCCATTACCTCCGTCAATAAGCTTAGGATCAAACAGATGGCCATGGAGAAGGATGATCGGGCCATCCTTCTTGAGAAGATATTGGAAGATCCAAGCCGCTTCCTTGCGACCACTCTCTTCATGAATAACATGGTAAACATCGGGGCCGCTTCGCTTGCCACGGTCGCCATCGCCGAGTATGTTCCTTATTATACGGCGGCCGTCTCGACCGGTCTCGTTACCTTTTTCGTGCTTGTCTACGGGGAGATAACTCCCAAGACCTACGCCGCCCAGAATGCCGACCGCTTGGCTTTGCGGTTGATCAAACCGGTTCTCTTCCTTTCGGCTCTCCTCTACCCGATCGCCCGCCTCTTGATAGCCATCGCCAACCTCTTCATCCGCCTCTTTGGTGGGAGTCCGCTAGATAAGGGTCCCTTTGTGACTGAGGAGGATCTAAAGACGCTGGTTCTAGTGGGGGAAGAGGCAGGGGTAATCGAAGAGGAAGAGAAGGAGATGATCCACAGTATCTTCGAATTCGGCGACACCATGGTCAAAGAGGTGATGGTCCCCAGGATCGATATGGTGACCGTAAGCGATACGGCTTCAATTAAGGATCTCTTGGAAGTGATCGTGAATAAAGGCCACTCTAGGATACCGGCTTACCAGGAGACTGTCGATAACGTGGTCGGCATAGTCTATGCCAAAGATCTTCTGGCTAAACCGCGCGAGAATAGGCTCAGCACGCCGGTCAAAGACCTCATCCATCCAGCCTACTATGTTCTGGAGACGATGAAGCTCGACGATCTCCTTCGCGAGTTTCGC
>JBBIRY010000046.1:0-5348 GCA_037441605.1 Actinomycetota bacterium
CTTTTCTAAAAGATTTTTTAGATCAGCGTCCTCATTTACGATCTCGATGGCTTTTTCGTAAGCGATGGGGATGTTTAGGCTTCTCTGCAGTTTGAAGAGCCTGTAGGTCGAGGCGATGGTTATAAGAGAGAGGGAGATTATAAAGGCTAAGGTTAAGAGTTTTTGGGAGTTTTTGAAGATATTATGTTCGAAATTGCTTTTCCTCAAGTATTCTTCCTCTTTTTATTTTTTGTTAAATGAAAGAATAAGAGATAAAAGACAATTATTATTACTATTATATTAAAAAATCTAATGTATGTATTTACTTGGGTTTTTGTTAATATCTTTTTGACAAATTCAGAAATAATTGCCCCAACAATGGCACCAAAAAATCCCACCAAAATCGGGTTCCGCGTCTCCAAAAAAGCCATAAATTTTTTGTACTTTAATGATAGTTTTTTCTTATTCAAAACACGTTACTCCTCTGATTTATGTCTAGATCAAGGAGTCTTATTTCCTTGATCTAGACATAAATTTATTGTTTACTTGCAAAATCCTAATTTTTTGCAGTTTGCAGCTGATTGCGCCTTAGGACCCACAGCAGCGTTATACGCACCGAGGATGACGCCTACAAAACCAACACAACCAACAGGAAGTCCCAAACAAGCTACTGCAGCGATCATTGAAATAGTTGCTGTTGTACCAAGGAAATTAATAGCATCCCATATTCTTTTGCACCACAAACATTTATCAATAGCCTGTGCCTTCATCAAGCCCTGCGCCCTTATACCTTGATTACCATTAATATTAAATGAACGCTGAGAGCCATCCGTTGCCGTATAGAGGACGTCTCCAGTTTTCCTATCAATGGAACAACTATCAGCTTCAAGCACCTTCCCATCAACTACCCTGTAACTCTTGATAGTAAATTTTCCATTACTAAGATCGGTCGTTTTGGAAAAGCTAGTATCAATCTTATCATCTGTTTCTAGGTGGACTAACGTCCATTTATTATTGCCTTTATCTTGAAAGCTGTTTGCGACTGTCTGTAATTTAACAACTCCTTGATCAGTCTTAAATGAGGTCTTTGCTGCAACCACCTTCGCAAAACTTAGCTTTACACCCTTTTTATCAAGAAACCGCCCGGCTGCCCTGATATTTTCACTCTCCGAGACCTCCTCGATGGCTTGATTCAGTTCTGCCCCCTCAAGTTCATCGATTTCGATTCCATCTTCACCTGCTGTGGCGAGCGATGCAATCTTGACAACCCCCACCGGAGCGGAAGCGGCCCAACTGCCATAAACGACGGTGCCCGTTATCATCATGATGGCCAGAAATAGGCTTAAGAATTTCGGCCACAGTTTTTTCTTTACGATCTCAGCCATTAAATCCTCCTTCAATAACGTTGAGCTTTCTGTTAAACTGAGTTTGCTGCCCTTTGCATAGTTTTAAGTTTTCGGGCTTTCGCTATCTTGGGGTAGCTCTCTCTTTTACTGCCAAGGGCGAACCTACAGTATTCAATTTCACCTCCTCATCCTTGGCTTTTTCGTAATCACACTCGTGCTTCTTTAACTATTAAGGCGTGTATTAATCAAAATTTTTTTGATCACTTTCTAACACACTATTACTCTCTCTCTCTCTTGTCAAGGGGTTTTAAGGGGAATTTTTTAAAGATTTTTGGGTTTAGTAAAAAAGTATCTTGAGCGGATCAAACATTATCATCTAGCCCGGCCCTTTTGTCTGCTGCCCAAGATGACCTATAATATTCTCACTTCTCTTTGTACAACAAAAAATTTCGATGACTGGAGTTGCCGGTATGGCCCAAGAGCGCATCCCAAGCACCATGATGACCCAGCATCCCGATTCCTCGACTTATGTCTCTGTTCAGGAGGAGCCCAAAGAGGCGATCTTTTCGCTGACTTCCCCTCCTGAAGGGCTCGGCCTGGAGGAGGCGATGGTCGATTTTGAGGGCAAACTCACCCCTTATCAGCAGACATCCCAGATAGTTTTGGGACTCATAAATAAGGGGATCGCCGTGGGCGAAGATGTCTTTGTCACCCCGAGGGTTCCAAGCGGCATCGAAGAGGGAGTCTTTCGCCAGCTTATGGCGCTCATGTCAGTGGTTGAGTCGAATTACCAGGCCGAAAAGAGGACGGGCAGATACGCCATCAAGGAGGTCATCCTGCCCATGGCTAGGAGCGCGGATGAGATCATCTCCGTCCGCGAGCGGATCATTGACGTCATCAATTTGGCTAATAAAGAATTCGGCCTTTCTAAAGATCCCGAGTCGATCCGTCTCATCCCGCTTATCGAGACGATTCCCCAGATTTTGCAGGTAGGCGAGATATTAGAGAGCTACCTTGAAGGCTGCAGAGAGATGGGCCTGACCACGACCAAGGTTCGCTACATGCTCGGTCTATCGGACCTTGCTTTGACCTACGGCATGGTGGCCGCCGCTTTGGCCAATAAGGTTGCCATATCCGATGGCTACGAGCTCTCTCGAAAGACAGGGGTCGCGATATATCCGATCATGGGCGGCGGGGCGTTGCCCTTCAGGGGGAACTTCTCGCCGCAAAATATCGATAATATCATCAAGGATTTTGCCGGCGTTCGTACTCTGACCATCCAATCGGCCTTGAGATACGATCACGGCTATGAGGCCACAACCGAGGTCGCGGGCAGGCTCGCGGGCGCCTTACCCAAAGCGGAGCCTCTCCGCTTTGGCGCCGATGAGCGAGAGGTTTTGGCCAACATGATCGGGGTCTTCGTCAAGAACTATCTTAGCTCCTTTTATGATCTGATGGAGGTGGCGGCCAAGATATCGGATATCATCCCCGGCCAAAGGGATCGTTTGGCCAGAAAGAGCGATGTCGGTTATGCAAGGGATCTACCCCATCCAGATGAATTGGCGAAGCTTTTGAGCGATAAAGATCTGGCTAAAGAGATAAGGGGCATCAAAAGGGAAAAGGGGCCAGAGCTTCCCCGGGCCATCTCTTTTACCGCCTCACTCTACAGCATAGGTCTGCCGCCCGAGATCCTGGGGACGGGAAGGGGCCTTAAGGAAATTGAAGAGAGATATGGCAAAGAGGCTCTAAAATGGCTGCTTGCCAATTATCACGGCCTTAAAGATAGTCTTACCTTTGCCTTGCGCTTTGTCCACCTAAAGAACGCGTCCGAATTTTTGCCCGTGAGTGTCATTGCGGGGGCCGAAGAGGATATAACCCTCATCCGTGAGTATCTTGGCATCGTCCAGAGAGAAAAGGCCAAAGAGGACCGCCTCTATGAGACGATCCTCGAGACGATGAAACCAATGCTTAAGCAGCTCATCGGGCTGGGTAAAGATACCATCGTCAGCGACGAAGGCTTGGAGCTCAGCCTGGTCAAGGAGTGGATACTCAGACTGGCCAAAATGAGGGGTAGCCTCGGTTAGCCTTAAGGGCAGCCCCCTTTTAAGGTTGGGTGTTTTTGGCCGTCTCGGTCAGAACTGGACGATGATGCAGGTTAAGGTGCGAATGACCCCCTTTATCTTCTGAATCTTGGAGACGATCAAGTTGCCCATGTCTTCGAAGTTTTCGGCCTCGATGAGAGCGATTGCATCGTAGGGCCCGGTTACCCCGTCGACCGATTTGACGCCGGCGATCTTTCTGGTTGCCTCGACCACTTTGGCGGCTTCACCGGCCTCGGCAGTTATCATGACGTATGCGTTCACCATGACTTACACCTCCTCATCCAAGAAATATTTTTTTAATCCCTTACTTCCATTATATCGATTCGACCGATGTCGCCACTGATGATTATTTCTGTGCCGAGGCCCTTGGAGATGGCGGCCAGTCTTTTTAGGATGATCAGAGCCTCAGCCTCCTTGACCACGGCCGGAGAGCCGTCGTTATCCAAGTAGACCGGTATTATTTCGATGCTCTTTGTCTTCTCTTCATCCATGACCAGATCCAAGATGAAGGCCTCGCCGGTCTTGCGACTAAAGTGATCGAAGACGAAGTCGCCCAAACTGTAGGCGATCACTTTGCCCTTATAGACCTCAACGCCCTGGATGACGTGGGGATGGTGGGCAAAGATGAGGTCTGCCCCGGCATCGATCGATCTTCTGGCGAGCTCCTTCTGATAGGCCAGCGGATAGTCGGTATATTCGCTGCCGTAATGATAGGAGACGAATATATAATCGGCCCTTTCGTCTGCGGCCTTGATCGCATCGATGACCGGATCGAAGGGAGGGCGAGCGAAAGCGACTCCGGCTCTATTCTCAGATGGGACAAAACCGGCCGGCACGACATAGGTAAAGGCAAGGACGGCAACGATCTTTTCGCCCGACTTAAGGAAGGCCGGCCTTAAGGCCTCTTTCTCATTCATGCCCGCTCCCGAGTGGGCGATATTTGCTCCTTTAAGCAATTCGATCGTTTCTAAGAGGGCCTCCTTTCCGTAATCTAAGGCGTGGTTGTTGGCAAGCGAGACGTAATCGATGCCGGCTGCCTTTATCCCCTCTATCGCCCTGATATCTCCCCTAAAGGTTACATCCTTGTGAGCTAAGCGCACTCCGCCTTGTGCCAGCGGCGATTCCAGGTTAGCCAAGGTGAGGTCGGCCTCTTTGAGCAGACTGGCAACTTTGGCTAGGGGAGCGCACCCCCCCTCCTCTTCAATCAACCTCTTGACCCTGCGGTCGAAGATCATATCTCCGACGGCCATGACCCTTATCTCGTCTTTGACGGGCTTTTCCTTCGCTTCTTCTAAAGCGGAAGGGCTGAGCTTAGGGCTTAAGGTGGCTTTGGGCTCGAATACCCTGCTCAGCAAGGGGACTGATACGTAGAGGGCGCCTACCGTCAAGGCGATCAGGCCGAGTCCTAAAAGGTAGGCAAGGCTCTTTCTCATCTTCTCTATTTTCTTTTCTTTAATGAAGTCCATCCTTTTTCCCATTGATTAAAGAATAGTCCAATCCTCGTTTTCATGCAAGATAAGAGGGCATGTAGTATACTATTTGAGTATTTTACCCCATTTAGCTTGATGACTTCGGCTCAAGCCGCCGAAGAGTCTGAGGAGACATGGCCGAAAAAGAAGAGCTGCTAAGGAAGATATCACCGGTCGATGAGATCCTTGCCTTAAGTGAGGTAAAGGAGCTCATAGAGAAGAATCCCCGCCCCGTTGTGGTCGAGGCAGTCAGGACGATCCTTGGCGAGCTTCGCCGCTCCATCCTTGAGGCCAAAGAGGATGAGAGGCTGAAATCCCTCTCTCTTGAGCCGGCCGACCTCGTTCCCATGATCAGAGACCTTGTCGATGAGGTGATGAAGCCCTCGCTTAAGAGAGTCATCAACGCGACCGGCGTCGTCATCCATACTAACCTCGGCCGCTCCATCCTCTCT
>JBBIRY010000047.1:0-5240 GCA_037441605.1 Actinomycetota bacterium
CCAAAGATCTTCTGGCTAAACCGCGCGAGAATAGGCTCAGCACGCCGGTTAAAGACCTCATCCATCCAGCCTACTATGTTCTGGAGACGATGAAGCTCGATGATCTTCTTCGAGAGTTTCGCAAACGCAAGACCCATATGGCCATCGTGGTCGATGAGTATGGCGGTACGGCTGGTCTGGTTACCATCGAGGATGTTTTAGAGGAGATAGTCGGCGAGATATTCGACGAGTACGATCTGGAGATGGTTATGCTCGAAAAATTGGATGACGACAAGATAAGGGTCGATGCGCGCCTGAGCATCGACGAGGTCAACGAGGAGATCGGCATAGATCTATCCGATGTAGATTATGAGACGATCGGTGGTTTCGTCTACAATCTGATCGGAAAAATTCCGGCCACCGGCGAGAAGGTCGCTTATGATTTGTCCGAGGATTTCAGGCTGGTATTCGTGGTTGAAAAGGTAATCAACAGAAGAATCTCCAAGCTTCTCATCACCAAAGAGAGACGCTCCTCTTCGAAGGAGGAAGGATCGACAAGCGGAACCTGATCGAGCTCGCCGTGAAGGCAAAAGAAGCGGCTTACGCTCCATACTCCAATTTTAAGGTTGGCGCGGTCATTCTGACTGCTAGCGGGCGCACGTTTACCGGAGCCAACATCGAGAACGGCTCATACTCCCTTACCATCTGTGCCGAACGAGTCGCCCTCTATCGGGCGATCATGGAGGGCGAAAGGGATTTTATAGCAATAGCCATAGCAACGGACAGCAAATCGCCGGCGTTTCCTTGCGGCTCCTGTCTTCAAACTTTGAGCGAATTTGGGTCAGAGATCGAGATTTGGTTGAAGAGCGGGGATAAGGGTGGCCAAAGATTTACCTTAAGCGAGCTTCTGCCCAAACCATTTCATTTTGAGCCCAAAGGCAAAGGGGAGGCTCCTTGCAGGTAGAAGAGATCGAGCGGGTCGACCCCGAGCTGATATCAAGATTGGCTGAGCTGGAAGCCAAGGCGTTTGGCGATGGCGGGCTAAACGAGTGGACCCTACCCGTATTCATCAGATACGGACGCGTCTTCATATTGAAAGACAAGGATGAGATATTGGGGATTGCCCAGCTCATAAGGGACTGGAATGACCAAAAGACCGCTTTTCTCGTCGGCATCTCTTTAAAGTCTTCAAAGCGGGGCAGAGGTCTGGGCAACTTCTTCTTTCGAACCATTTTGGCCAGACTCCTTGCGGACGGCATAGAGCGGGTCAAACTCACCGTTTCGCCCGAGAATCACGCTGCCCGCCGCCTCTATGAGGGGCTCGGCTTCAAGGACTCCGCTTGGCTCAAAGACGAATATGGAGTTGGTGTTGATAGAGCCCTCATGAGCCTGGATCTTACGGAGTTGATATGAAAAACTCATTCAAAAGTGGTTTTGTGGCCATAATCGGCCGGCCCAATGTCGGAAAATCGACCCTCATCAACTCCCTTCTACAAAAGAAAGTCGTTATCACGTCGGATAAACCCCAAACGACCCGCAATAAGATCAGGTGCATCTTAAACCTCGATGATGCTCAGATAATATTTCTGGACACTCCCGGCCTCCACAAGCCTCACGATCCCTACGGTGAGGAGATGAACGAAAGGACTAAGAGCGCCCTCTTTGAGGTCGATGTCATCCTCTTTATGGTCGATGCTTCAAAGGTGATCGGCAAGGGCGACACCTTCATTGCAAATCAACTAAGAGACCTTGATACCCCGTTAATTTTAGTCTTAAATAAGATGGACCAGGTCGACGAGATTGAACTCAACCTTCAGGAAGAGATAGGCAAAGACTTGGGAGACTTTAAAAACATGATTGCCATTTCGGCAAAGGACGCCACCAACCTAGACTATCTTTTGAGCCTGATAGTAGACCTCCTTCCCGAAGGACCTAAATACTATCCGGATGACATGGTGACCGACCAGCCCGAAAAGATGATCATCGCCGAATTTATCAGAGAGAAGGTCTTCGATCTGACCCGCGAGGAGATACCCCATTCGGTTCTTGTCGTCCTCGATGAGATAAGCGAGAGAAAAGGCAAAAATATAATCGATGTCTATGCCACCATCTTCGTCGAGAGGGAGTCTCAAAAGGGGATAATAGTTGGAAGCGACGGCAAGATGATAGGTGAGATCGGCCGGCGGGCCAGGATCGATCTGGAGCGCCTTTTGGCAAGTCAGGTCTACCTTAACTTAAGGGTCAAAGTCAAAAAGAAGTGGAGAAAAGACCCAAGACTTCTATCCGATCTCGATTACTGATGCTAAGAGGGTGAGATGAAAGAGCGCAACGAAGTAATCTTAAAGACGATAAATAGGCTTCTCAAAGAGGAGAAGACCGAGCGGGTGATCGCCGTCTTGGGCCGGCTTTATCCGGCCGACGCCGCCGAGATCGTCGGCAGCCTCGATGAAGAGCATCAAAAGGCTATATTTGAAAGATGGGCTCCCGATCAATCGGCCAGTGCCTTTCTCGAGCTGGAAGAGGGCGATCAGGTCGATATCGCTGAAAATCTTACCTTAAATGCCATCTCCGAAATCCTAAACGAGATGCCCGCCGACGATGCGGCGGATTTGGTAGCCGATCTCTCAGGCGATCTTGCCGAAAACCTCCTAAAATCGGTTAGAAGTGAAGTCGAAACCGAAATACGGGCTCTCTTAAAGTACGGCGAGGATACGGCCGGCGGTCTCATGATCCCCGAGGCCGTGACCCTAAAGAAGAATATGACCGCTGAAGAGGCGATCGACGAGCTGAGAAGGATGGCTCCCAACGTCGAAAGCATCTATTACATCTTTGTCATAAACGATGAAAACCAACTCGTTGGGGTGGTCTCGCTCAGAGATCTCATCATCGCCCCGGCCAGCGCCATGATTAAGGACATCATGAACCCCGACGTAATCTACGTCGAAGCCACGGCCGATCAGGAAGAGACGGCCAAACTGATCTCAAAATACGACCTTTTAGCCCTGCCCGTCGTCGACGGCGATAATCATCTTCTCGGTGTGGTTACCGTCGATGACGTCTTAGACGTCGTTGAAGATGAGGCAACCGAGGACATCTACCGCTTAGCCGGTTTGACCAAAGAGGAGAAGATCGCCAGCCCCGTCATGGACTCCTTCTTAAAACGGGTTCCTTGGATGGTATTAAACTTAGGCACTGCCTTTTTGGCCTCTTCCGTCGTCGGCTTATTTGAAGAATCGATATCCAGCGTCGTTACCCTGGCCGTTTTTATGCCCATTGTGGCTGGCATGGGTGGCAATGGCGGAACTCAAGCCCTGGCCGTAACCACCAGAGGAATCGCCCTGGGCGAATTGGAGCTCTCTTCGGGTCTCAAGGCTCTCTTTAAAGAGGGCTTAATCGGGTTGATGATCGGTTTAACCACCGGTTTGATAACGGCGATTGTGGCCTTTTACTGGAAGGGGAACGTCTTCTTGGGTTTGGTTCTCTTTTTGGCCATGATAATAAATCTCCTCATAGCTGGACTTTCGGGGGCCGGCATCCCCATACTTTTAAAACGCTTAGGTTATGATCCGGCCTTGGGTTCGGGCATAATAATCACCACCTTTACCGATGTCTTTGGGTTTTTAGCCTTTCTGGGGCTGGCTACCTTCTTTCTCAAGTATTTAATTTGAGGTTAAACTCAAAGTCTGGGTCGGTCTTTTTAATTGGCCCTAATCTCGTAAATCCGGCCACCAAGGGAGCGGGTTTTTGTGGATCGTAAATATCTAGCGGGGCTCATCGATCAGACCCTGCTCAAACCGGAAGCGACCCGTGATGATATTATGCGCCTTTGCGAGGGGGCTTTGAAATACGGTTTTGCCTCGGTCTTTACCAACTCCCACTTCGTTCCCCTTGTCGCCAAAGAACTCGATGGGAGCGGAGTTAGGGTCGGAACGGTCGCCGGGTTTCCGCTCGGAGCCACGACCACGGCCATAAAGTCATTCGAAGCGTTCATGGGCGTCATGTCGGGAGCAAATGAGATAGATATGGTGATGAACATCGGACTCCTCAAAGAGGGGGAAGAAGCGGCCGTAATGGCCGATATCGTCATGGTGGTCGAGACGGTCCGCTCGGCCGCACGGGTGGCCGAAAGAAGCGATGCTTTGGTCAAGGTGATAATCGAGACCTGCTACTTGAGCGATGAAGAGAAGGTCTTTGCCGCCAAGATCGTCGAAAGAGCCGGGGCTGATTTCGTCAAGACCTCGACCAGCTTCGGTCCCAAAGGGGCCGACTCAAACGATATCTCCCTAATAAGAGATGCGGTTGGCCGGGGGCTTAAGATAAAAGCTTCGGGAGGGATCAGAAGCTTAAGCCAAGTTAGAGAGATGGTCGCGGCCGGAGCCGACCGCATAGGAACGAGCTTCGGCGTTTCGATTATGGAGGAGTTTGATGCCGAGGGGTAAGCCCCAAAGCGAAATCTTTTGGCAGGTGGTAGGAGATCTCTTCAACTGAGCCTAGAGGCTCTATCTATAGGAGCCGAGCCATAATAATCAAATCGATCAGGCTGAATGAGGCCGACCGGATAGTGGTCCTCTTGAGTGAGAGCCGAGGTAAGATCTCAGCTGTGGCCAAGGGCATAAGGCGGACCAAAAGCAAGTTTGGGGCAAGGCTTGAACCCTTCAACCTGGTAGATCTCCTCCTCTACAAGGGCAAGACCTTAGACACCATAACCGCCGTCGAAATCATGGATTCATTCTCTGGCTTGCGCAAAGATTTCGAAAAGACCAATCTTGCTTTAGCCATGTTAGACCTGGTCGATAAGCTTACCATCGAGGAGGCGGATAAGCGGGTATTTGATCTACTTCAAAGCGGCCTCTCAACCCTCTCTGAGCTTAAGTCAAACCTAGACCTCTTTCTGATCGCCTTCGATTTGAAGCTCATCTCCCTTTCGGGCTTCATGCCGACTTTGAGCCGCTGTTTGATCTGTGAGGTTCCGCTCTCTCAAATCGAAGCGGTCTTCCTCTCTCCTGAAAGGGGTGGAGTGATCTGTCAAGATTGCAGCCTTCAAGAGGTTGCCGCCGGCGAAGTGGGAGGAGAGCTTGCGGCCAATCGCCAATCTGTTGAGCTTCTTTTTAGATTAATCAAGGCGAGCAGAAGCGACTTTGGTGCGGTTGAGACCAGTCAAGAAGTGAAAGATGAGGCCAGGGTTTTGACCTCGGCTTATATCGATCGACATATAGCCTTTCGCCTAAAGAGCAGGGACTGCATAAACAAGATGAATGATT
>JBBIRY010000048.1:0-5220 GCA_037441605.1 Actinomycetota bacterium
CTTATCACACCTTTATCCGATGTAACTTGGGCCGAAAACCCAACTTTCTCGAAGCCCTTCTGAACGCTTCTAAGATTGCCGGCCCCGTAATCGATTATGGCTATCAATTGCATCTCCCTACAAGAGGCCCTTAGTTGAAGGCACAGCGGTAACCCTGCGCTCATCGAGCTGGGTTGCGGTGTCGATAGCCCGGGCGAGCCCCTTAAATATCGCCTCGATTGAGTGGTGAGCGTTCTTGCCTTTAAGGAGCTTCACATGAAGGGTGATGGCAAAATGATTGACAAAGGCGTGTAAGAACTCCAAGACCAGGGCCGTCTCAAAGTCTCCGATATACTCGTTTTCAATATCGGCGTCGAAGAAAAGGTGAGGCCGGCCACTGATATCGACGGCCACCATCACCAAGGCCTCGTCCATCGGAAGGAGCGAATGACCGAAACGCTTGATGCCCCGCTTGTCGCCGAGGGCCTCGCGAAAGACCTGGCCCAGACAGATGCCGACATCTTCGACGGTGTGGTGGGCATCGATCTCAAGGTCGCCCTCGGCCTTGAGCCTGATATCGAAGAGACCATGCTTGGTAAAGAGGTCGAGCATGTGATCGAAGAAAGGGATCTTTGTCGATATCTCTCCCCGCCCCTGCCCATCGATGGAAAGTTCAATCTCGATATCGGTCTCTTTGGTCTTTCTTCCTATGCTACCCTTGCGATTCATCCGCCACTCTCCTTTTCTCATTTATTTAAGGCTGGTCACAAAGTCTAAAAATGCGTTCGCGCTTGTTGCCAAGATATCGGCCCCGCCTAAAGCGAAGGGGGCCGCTTTGCTCAAATCATAAGATACCATACAAGAGAGAAAGGTCTCGTCCCTCTTGAGATCCTTAAAGTTCTTGACCATCTCCAAGTCATCCCGGGTATCCCCGACATAGACCCCGACCCCGGTTTTAAAACGGTCGCCAAGGGTGATGAGAAGGGCGGGATCGGGCTTTCTTGCTCCGCCGTCATCTCCGATCAAGGCGGCCGGATCGATCATACTTTTGAGCCCGGCCATCTCTAAGGCTAGGGCCGCCTCCTTGCTTGTGCGCCCGGTTATCACTCCAACCTTAGGCAGGAACGGCTCGATGAGTTCAGGGTCGATCAAAACCCTCTCTTCATTTACTAATCCTTTTTGAAAGACGAAGGCCGGATCAAAACCGTATATCTCTTTGCAATGGTCGACTCCGGCATAGATCTCCTGAAAGATCTGCTTTATCTTAGCCCGCTCCCAAAGCTTTTCAACCTTTTTAAGCTCGGCACCGGCCGCTTTTTTGGCTGCCGCAAGACCGCCGCCAAGCCCCTCGACCTCTCTGATGAAGCTTTCAAGCGGTTTTCCGTCCTCTCTGATCTCTCTTAAATCCTTGGTATCCAGCCGAACCGATCTCACCAGATAGAAGAGAACGGCGGCATCGGTCAGCTCCCAATCGTTGTTGAATCCGCGAGCGAGTTTAAATCCGTCCGTCTCCTCAGGCTCGATTAGGGTGGGCCCTTTCGGCCAGCCCAAATAGCTCTCAAAATAGAACTGTGTTGTCAGGCTGATCGAACGGCGAAACGAGGCACTAACGTCCAAGATCACCCCGTCGATATCCAAGATGAGACTATCCAGCTTCTTGAGGGCGTCTTCTGCTCCACTTTTGATGAAGAGGTCATCTTCAATATTTTGGTAGCCCTCAAACATCGGCGGTGCCCTCGGTTATCTCAAAGAGAGCCTCTAAGAAAGCCCGGTTTTCGGCCTTGCTTCCGACCGTCACCCTTAAATAATCCTTTAAGATCGGATCGCCCTTGAAATCTCGGATCAGTATCCCCCGCTCAAGAAGGGAGCGATGAATCAGAGAGGCGCCTTCGGCCTCAAAGAGGATGAAGTTGGCCTTGGAGGGATGGGGCTTGATCCCACCCACCTTGGACAGCTCGGCAAAAAGCTCGTCTTTGAGAAGCTTTATCTCGGCTACCCTCTCTTTAAACCAATCTCGCTCTTCAAATACCATCGCCGCCACTTCTTGGGAGAAAGCGTCGGTATTGAAGGGCAAACGAACCTTTTGGATATTTGCGGCCACCCTCTTGGAGGTGAGCATATAGCCTATCCGAAGCGATGCCAAAGAAAAGGCCTTGGAGAAGGTCTTTAAGACGACCAAGTTCTCATGGCCGCCAAGGAGAGAGGCGGCGCTGAAATCAAAGAACTCGCCGTAAGCCTCATCTATCACAACTATGCCGCTCGCCGCATGGGCGATCCGTTCGATATCGTCCAGGCCGAGGGCGTCCCCGGTCGGGTTATTGGGGCTGCAGATGAAGATCAAAGTCGGCCGAAGCCTTTTGATCTCCTTTATCGCCCCGTCTACGTCGATATCGAAAGAGTCGTTTCGCCTTATAGATATCGGTTTGAGCCCGTTTGCGATCGCGATTATCCCATACATGCTGAAAGTCGGCTCGAAGGTCATGATGCTTCGAAGCGGACCCCCGTAGGCGATGGCCAGATACTCGATGAGCTCATCCGATCCGTTGCCAAGGATTACCCTCTCCTTTTCAATCCCATACTCCTTGGCGATCTTTTCGGTGAGCGCTCCCCCCATCGGGTCGGGATAGCGGTTGAAGCGGAAATCATCTATTTTGGCCTTGATCTTATCCTTGATGCTTTGAGGCAGATCAAAAGGACTCTCGTTTGCGGCCAGGATTATCTTGGCCTCGTGGGTTGAGGGAACATATGGTTTAAGCGATGAGAGTTCGCTTCTGGGCGGTACTATATCATTCATTACCCTTCATCCTTGTCTTTACGGAACGAGCGTGCCCATCCAGCCCTTCCGCCTCGGCCAATACCTCTACCGCTTCGGCCAGCTCCTCGAAGCGCTCGCGGCTGAAGGATAGGACGCTCGTCCGCTTGATGAAATCGTATACCCCAAGGGGCGAGGAGAAAGCCGCCGTCCCCATGGTGGGCAGGATGTGGTTGCTACCGGCCGCATAATCGCCCAGCGCTTCAGGCGTATACTCTCCCAAGAAGACCGCCCCGGCATTCCTTACGCCATCAAGGAGCTTCTCCGGCTCGGCCGTCATTATCTCCAAGTGTTCGGGGGCAATGAGGTTGGCGACTTTGAGGGCGAGTCTTAAGTCAGCCGCGATGAATATCCTTGCCCACCTCTTGATGGCCTCCCTTGCCACCTTACTCCTCTTAAGAGAGGCGAGCTGTATTTCTAGCTCCCTCAAGAGATCTTGGGCAAGCTCTCTTGAGGTGGTTATCAGGACGGCCATGGCATCGGCGTCATGCTCGGCCTGTCCGAGCATATCGGCCGCGATGTAGTCGGCCCTTCCCGCCTCATCGGCTACGATGACGATCTCGCTCGGACCGGCCAGCATATCTATATCAACGACGCCAAAGACGATTTTCTTGGCGAGCGTCACGTAAATATTGCCCGGGCCGGTTATCTTATCGACACGTCTTATGCTCTCGGTTCCATAGGCCAGGGCAGCTATCGCCCCCGCCCCGCCGACCCGGTAGACCTCATTGATTCCAAGTTCTGACGCAGCGGCCAAGGTGAACGGGTTCACCCGGCCGCTCTCGTCGCAAGGAACGCACATGGCTATCTCTTCAACCCCGGCCACCCGGGCCGGAATCGCGTTCATCAAAACCGATGAGGGATAGGCGGCGGTTCCGCCCGGAACGTAGATCCCGACCCTTGTGATGGCCGAGACCTTCTGGCCTAAAAGTATGCCCTCTTCGCTCCGGTCGAACCAGGACTCACTGATCTGCTTTTCGTGGTAGCGCCCGATCCTCTCTTTGGCAAGGGTGATCGCCTCCATGAAATCTCTGCCGGCCATGCCTTTCGCTTCTTTGAACTCCTCAGGCTGGACCGCCAGAGGAATCCCCTTGAGGTCTGCGCCGTCGAATTGGGCGGCGCAGTCCCTTAAGGCCGCATCCCCTTTCGACCTGACCTTATCGATGATCTTCTTGACGGCCTCGGTCTTCGACTCATCCAGCGTCCTTACGGGAAGCTTGGTCGCTATCTCATCATCACTCAGATCCGAAGCGAGTTCGATTATCTCGATCATCTCTTCAAAGCCTCCTTGAGCTTGCCCGCAAAACCTTCAATCCTCTCGAAATTGGAACGGTAGCTGACTTGGTTGGCGATTAGCCTGGCCGACGAGGTCGCCACCTCGTCGATGACGACGAGATCGTTCTCCTTGAGCGTCCGTCCGGTCGAGGCTAGATCTATTATCTCGTCGGCAAGTCCGGTCAACGGGGCCAGCTCCACCGAACCGTGCAGCTTGATGATCTCGGCCTGGATGCCTTTTGCGCTGAAGTAATCCTCAGTCACCCTGACGTATTTGGTGGCCACCCTGATCTGACCGAGATAGCGGTAGCTCTCTTCCCTCTCCTTTTCCGTTCCGGCCGGAGCGGCGCGCACGAAACGGCAGCATCCGTAGCCGAGATCCAAGAGCTCGAAGACCTTCTTGCCCATCTCCATGAGGACATCCTTGCCCACAACGCCCAGATCGGCTGCCCCTTGCTCCACGAAGGTCGGGGTATCGAAGGGGCGGGAGAAGATGTATTCGATGCCGTCCTTCTCCGATACCACTTTGAGCTTGCGCGTCTCCTCCTTGAGGGGCGCCACCTCAAACCCGGCTCGCTCCAGGATATCTAAAGTCTCATCATAAACGGCTCCCTTGGAGAGGACCACCTTTAAGAGTTTCAAGTCAGCACCTCGCTTATCGATCCCATCTTCGCAGAAGAGGCCTTATCCCTCTTTATATCCAAGACCTCGACTTCACCTTTTGAAGCGGCGGGATAGATTATGAAGCTCAAATCGGACTCCTTAAAGATTTCCTTGCAATCGGCAAGGCTCCTCTCCAGGGGAGCGATCTCGGTTTTGAAGCCGGCTGAGCGGACCTCCTTGGCGATGAGGAAGGCGGCCTCGGCATCGCTTAAGGGAATCACCAAGACCCTGGCCTCTCCGTTTCTCTTCAGAAGCTTGGCTTCCGAAAGGGCGATGTGGAGCCTGTCTAACCCCAAGGCAAAACCGCAGGCCGGACGGGACGAGTAGAATTCGCTTATCAGATTGTCGTAGCGACCGCCCGAGCCGATGGGAAAACCGAGACTTGGGCAGTAGACCTCAAAGACGATCCCGGTATAGTAACCGAAATCCTTGACCATGCCAAAATCGAAGGTTACGTAATCTTTCAGACCGCAGAGCGAGATCACCTCGGC
>JBBIRY010000049.1:0-4793 GCA_037441605.1 Actinomycetota bacterium
GGGGTCATCTATGAAGAAACTGCTTCTGTCAAGTAGTTGCTATTTAATTGTTGCCAGTTAGTCTTTCCCTCGCGGCTTCATTTAGACCATTTTTAAGTCATCTATCCGTGCTCTCATTCGCACATGATTCAGTAGGAAAGAGGCTGGCTTCTTAATCGGATCTAGAGCTTTAAAATATCAGGCTATGACCCTGGCAAGCTTGCCAGCCTCAACGGTCCGTCTCCTTCTTTTCGGCTTGATATCTTTAAAGGGTTCTCCTCTCTTCAGCATCTGGTAGATGCAGACAAGCATCTTTCTGGCCACCGCTACTTTAGCGACGTTTTTCCCAGACCGGGCACATACTCTTCGATACAGGCTTTCAAAGCGATATGTTCCTTTTATCGCATGATGCGTGTTTTCCACTAAGATCCAGCGCAGCCAACTTGAGCCGCACTTGGTGATCTTGCCTGTTCTCGTTGTTCCCCCCGAGGAGTACACCGAAGGGACAAGACCGGCATACGAGCAGAGATGTCCGCTGGAAGGAAACCGGTCGATCTCTCCGATCTCAGCCAGGATCAGCAGGCTGGAGTAGTAGGAGATACCCGGCATGGTCATGAGGAGGCGGGCCTGGCTGCTTGCTTCGGCAAGTGCTCGCACTTTCTCTTCTACCGTCTGGATCTCACCGGCCAAGGTCTCAGCAAGTGCCCGATAGCCCTCAAGGCTTTTGCGGTAACAGTCTCTTAAGGCAAGGGAGGCAAGCCAGGCCCGAGACTTCTTGCCAAAGAGATCAGAGTAGGGACAGGTGATGCCGTTTTTAGACAGGATTGCCTGCACTCTATTCTTTACCGCTGTGCGCAGCATCACCAGTGAGGCCCCGGTAGCGTAAGACCTCCCGCACGTCTCTGGTTTCTCGCTCAGGGATATATGCGGCTGGGATAAGATCGGCCCGCAGCAGATGAGCAAGCATCGCAGAATCGATCTTGTCTGTCTTGATGCGAGCTGAGGCGATTGCCCGAGTCTTAGCCGGGTGAGAGAGGGTAATGCGCAGAGCTCTATCTTCCACCAGCTCATAGAAATGATACCAGTTTCCGGTTGCCTCCAGCACTATTTCGTCTTCGCCGGTGAGTGAGTCGACAAACGCTTCCAAGAGACCTCCCTCGTTCTTTAAGTTCTCCTGATGCAAGATGTTGCCTTCCTTGTCCATTTTGGTAACATAGGTATTGCGCTCTTGTGAAAATCGATACCGACGTATGCCATTCTGCACCTCCTCTAGTTTTAGCGCTCCCTTTTGGGACGACGCTCTTTGCCTGTAGTATACAGGCTTGACCCGTATGAGGTCGCGGAGGGGGTGCAGTTTCTTCATCTAATCAGGTCTTGAAATTTGGTGTTTTCTCTCTTTTGGTCTTCACTGATAACATCGACCGATGTTTAGAGAAAAATCAGGGTGGCTGCAAATTTTTTTGACTTCTTTCAAGAATATATCGAACTTAACCTTGCTGTACGACCCAATAAGCACGAGAGGCTAGAAGGCCTCCCCTCAAGAGAAGGTGCTCGATCCCTCCAAGCCTCTGCTTCTAACCTACTAGCCGCTCAACCGGCTATTCGGCCGTCCGGATTTATGACGACCTTCTTTACGGCGATATCCTTGCCGGAGAGCTTCACCGCCTCCTCTGCCATCCGGTTTAAGCCCAAGCAGCAGGGAACCGTCATTGTGGCCACCGTCAGCGAATAGATGGTGTTGTTCTTTATGAGGTCGGCAAGTTTTTTGACGTAGTTGCCGGTCTCGTCGAGCTTGGGACAGGCGATGACCAGCTTCTTCCCCTTGAGTAGATCGGAGTGGAAGGAGCCAAGGCTAAAAGCGGTGCAGTCGGCCGCGATCAGAAGGTCGCTACCGTTGAAGTAGGGAGCGGCAACAGAGATGAGGTGAAGCTGTATCGGCCACTGACTAAGCTCGGAGCGAACCCTTGCCTGCGCGACACCCTCGTCGTTGGCCTCCGGCCGCTCGATGGCCTTTGCGTGACTTCCGGGGCAGCCGCAGGCTAGCTTCTCTTGTTTTTCGCGGTGCCCCTCCGCCCCGTGAACGTGACTTGCAGCCTCTTCACCTCTGATATCCTTGACGTGCTCAAAGGTGGCCTTGGCGTCGTAAGCGGCCGCCTCTTCTTGAACCACTTTGAGCGCTCCGAATTCGCAGACGTCCAAACAGGCCCCCAGGCCATCGCAATAGATCTCCTTGACCAGATAAGCCTTCTTCTCATCATCCAGGGCGAGTGCTCCTTCGGCGCAGGCGCTTAAGCATAGGCCGCAGCCGGTACATTTCTCCCTATCGATCTTGATAATGGGTCTTAATGTCATAATAATCCTCCTTAAGATGTCGGTTTACCGCTCATCCTAAGGGATTGCGAGGGGGCATTTCCTTGATTTGAATCAATTATTACAAAAAAATCAAATGAGGTTCTTGAGACGCTTGCAGTCTTTGACCCTGATCTTCCTTCCCACGACCTCTATCAGCCCCTCATCTGCCAGCTGTTTTAAGTTGCGCGAGAGTGCCTCGGGGCTGATGCCGAAGTATTTGGCGAGATCGGCCTTTTTCATGCCGATGTCGATGAGCCCGCCGGAGCAGCCTTTGCAATGGGCGACGAGATACTCGGCTATCCTCTCCTTGGGGCTCTTGATGCTCAAGGTGTCGATGCGCCCGGCAAGATGGAGACATTTTTCGGCCATAACGCTCGCCATGAGTTCGAAATGGGCGGGGTCAGAAAGGGCTCCTTTGCGGAAGCTCTCCATGGTGAAGCGGATGAGGCGCGAATCCTTGGCAGCCCGGGCGCTGACCGGATAGGGGGCATCGGCAAAAGCGGCCGCCTCGGCGATGAAGCCCTCCCCGTTGACCTTGGATACCAGGACCTCTTTCCCCTCGCGGCTTAGGCGGTAGAGCCCGATCTCTCCCTCCAGAAGATAGAAGAAAGAGGCGGCCGGGTCACCCATGTGAAATATGTATACCCCTTTCGGGTAGAATACCTCTCTGCCTAAGGACTTCAGTTTGGAAATAGTCTCTTCCATCGGATAATTCTAACAGATCAGAGGATAAAGGTGAGAGAAAAGATGCTTTTTGAAAAGCTTGGGCCACCCCAGGCAAGACCTAAATTATTGTCTCCTTTAAGTTGCCTTAAGTGCGTCCGGCCATCTAAGATTCTTTTCGATTCGAAAAATAATCATCCTTCGATTGACCTCTTTGCCCAGATTCGCTAGAATTTATTGAAGAGATCTGTAAAACCGCTACCAAGGAGGTTTATCGTGGAAGACCAGTTGAAGAAGGTTGAGATATCCGACCGCATCTTTAAGCTCTTCGCTCTTCTGATAGCCGCACTCATAATCAATATGGCGCTCGGCCTCATATTTAGGGCGATGGACCGGAACCCGCCCAGGGATATGACATTTACCGGCGAGGGCAAGGTGGTGGTCAAAAGCGATGTGGCCAAAATAAGTTTCGGTTACAACGCAAGCGGTTCGAATGCGGGAGCCCTGATAGATCAAGGCTCCAAGAAAATAAGCGCCGCTGTGGAGGCCATAAAGAAGCTCGGGGTAGAAGAGGCCGACATCAAGACGACCAGATACAGCCTGACCCCCCAATATAACGCTTACGGACAACCGAGCGGATACATCTTCGAGGAGTCATTCGAGATAAAGGTGAAGGATTTCGAGAAGATCGAGGAGATTCTGGGCGCCGGAACCCAAGCCGGACTGAATATGATCGGCGGGATCACCTTCGCCCAGGGCGACCCCGAAGTTGCCTTAAGCGAGGCCAGAAATCTCGCAATAGATAATGCCAGAAAGAAGGCCGAGGCAACCGTCCCCAAGCTCGGTCTCAAGCTCGGCAAGGTCATGTACATGTATGAGGAGCAATTTCCGGTCTATGCCGAGGAGAGGGCCATGAAAGCGGGCGCTCCGCTCGAGTACCGGCTTCCCACCATCGAGCCGGGCCAGGAAGAGGTGACGGTCAGAGTCAATGTCAGCTACCGGGTTAAGTGAGCAATCTTAATGCAAACCCTTAAATTAATATGAATAAAAATAGGGGCCGCTTTTTTGAAGCGGCCCCTATTTGCCAAAAGTGGTTTTATGGCAAGTATTGCTCCTCTATGGGATACGCAGCGCCGCCTTGGACGGTTATCCAATAGGGAGCATTCCTTACGAACTCACCATCCGCTATCATCCCGATGTACATATGGAGTGGAAGAGATATGAAAGAGACCGCAAAGATAATCTCGGTAAATGTATCGGAAAGAAAAGGGGTCAAGAAGAGCCCCGTCCCTTCGGCTCAGTTGGAAATCGGCCAGGGAGTCGTCGGCGACGGCCACGGAGATGACTCCGTGCGCGAGGTGAGCCTGCTCGCAATGGAGTCGATCGATAAGATGACGAAAAAAGGGCTAGATGTCGGCCCGGGCGACTTTGCAGAGAACATTACGACTGAAGGGATAGATCTCGTTGATCTTCCCATCGGAAGCGAACTTAAGCTCGGAGAAGGGGCGATCCTTCAAATCAGTAAGATCGGCAAGGAATGCCACAAGCCCTGCGCCATTAAGGCCCAGGCCGGTGAATGCGTCATGCCGAGCGAAGGCATATTTGCCAAGGTGATAATCGGCGGCAAAATAAAGGCCGGCGACCGGATCGAAGTGATCGCTTAAGCTTAAAGGACGGTCGCCCGTCCGCCCTCGATGATGGCGGGACCGCTTAAGTTGTAGACCGAGTCCATCAGGGCCTCCTTGAAGCTGGCCGGACCTTCCGCTTTCTTGGCCGCCATCTCGGCCGCTATCCCATAA
>JBBIRY010000050.1:0-4112 GCA_037441605.1 Actinomycetota bacterium
AAACGTATTTTATTAAAATGTAAATAGTTATTATAAGAAAATTTGTAACTTTGATCTATTTAACTAATTGGCCATTTTTCCCATGTTTATGTAAAACTAAAATCTTGTCATAGTATATCTTTTGAGCTTCACCGCTGCTATTCTTTAGTTAAATTGCCAATCAACCCTATTCACACAGGTGCCAAATGAAAACCGACAAATCAAAAAAACTCTTCGAAAAAGCGGTTGGCCTCATCCCTGGCGGGGTGAACAGCCCGGTTAGGGCCTTTAAAGCCGTAGGCGGTGAGCCCCCATTCATCCAAAGAGGCAGCGGCTCCAAAATATTCGACGCGGACGGAAACGAATACATCGATTATGTGGGCTCATATGGCCCGTTGATTCTGGGCCACGCCCACCCCAAAGTTCTTGGTGCCATAAGCGAAGCGGCTCAAAACGGCCTCACCTTCGGCGCCCCGACCGAGATCGAAGTGGAGATGGCAAGGCTCATAACTAAAGCCATGCCCGGAGTAGAAAAGGTAAGGATGGTCAGCTCGGGCACCGAGGCGGTCATGAGCGCCCTGCGCCTATCCCGAGGGTTTACCGGCCGCACAAAGATAATCAAATTTGATGGCTGCTACCACGGCCACTCAGACTCGATGCTGGCCGCGGCCGGCTCGGGGGTGGCAACTTTAGGGATAGCGGGAAGCCCCGGCGTCACGGATGGGGCGGCAGAAGATACCATCGTCTTGGATTACAACGATTTGGAATCGGTAGAGAAGACTTTTGAGCGAATGGGCGAGGATATAGCGGCTCTGATCGTAGAACCCGTGGCCGCCAACATGGGCCTGATCCCACCAACCGAAGGCTTCCTTGAGGGTTTAAAGAGTCTCACTCAAAAGAGCGGGGCCCTGCTCATCTTCGACGAAGTCATCACCGGCTTTAGGCTGGGATTATCGGGCGCGCAAGGGTTTTACGACGTAAAACCCGACTTAACCTGTCTTGGCAAGATCATCGGGGGCGGCCTTCCCGTCGGCGCCTTCGGCGGGCGCTCCGATGTGATGGACCAACTCGCCCCAAACGGCCCGGTCTATCAGGCGGGCACCTTATCGGGCAATCCGGTCTCACTTAGCGCCGGTCTTATGACCCTAAAGCTACTTGCCGATAAAGCTATATATAGTCAGTTGGATGAGAGAGCAAAGCGGCTTTCGGAAGGGCTTGAGGCGGCGGCCACGGCGGCCAAAGTGGATGTCTTTTCGACCCGCTTAGGATCGATGAGCACCGTCTTCTTTACCAAGGGGCCGGTCATCGATTACAAAAGCGCAAAGGGATCGGACCTTAAGGCATTCGCATCATTCTTTAAGGCGATGTTAAAAAGGGGCATATATCTAGCACCATCCCAATTCGAGGCGGCCTTCATCTCAGCGGCTCACAGCCAAGAAGATATCGACAAGACCGTTAGGGCGGCCGAAGAATACTTTTTAGAACTCTCTTAAAGGAGATAGCTCCCCTTAACGGCTCAAAGCCAAAAGGGGGATAGATGAAGGGGCTCTTACTAAGCGACGTCGATCTCGGTCGCCCGGCTGATCGGCCCGTCTATTCGGTCTTAAGTTGCAAAAAATTTGAGGCAGAATATGACTTTCAACTTAAAAGCTGGCAAGAGGGTTTGGCCGATTATTTCAAGAAGTGGTTATCGCTCTCTCTGCTGTAAGTTTTAAGGCTTTTTTAGAATTTGTATCATTTTGATACATTTTTAGCCGATTTCTATTGCAATTTAGAGGGGATTTTGGGTAATCTATATCTTAAGATTTCTTAGCCTTGCTCGTATTGCTCTTAGGGCGCATATTTGAATTCTAATAATTTTTTAAACCTGGAGGGGCTATTTGATGAAGAGAATATCGATTACTACCGGTCTAACTCTACCCTTTTTTTCGGCGCTGGTCTTGTTGGTCGCGCTGGGCAGCGTCTCGGCCCAAGAGGGGACGAACGTGGCATGGCGTGATGAGAATCAATCCTGTATCGATTGTCATAGCGATCCCAATCTGGCCAGAGAGGACGGCAGAAGCCTCTATGTCAATCTGGCCGCTTTTGAGAATTCGACCCACTCGACCTTCGTCTGCACCTCATGCCATCAGGGCCTTACCGATTGGCCTCATCAGACCAGAGAAGAGCTTCCTTCGAGCGATCCTTATATAGCCTGCAATTCCTGTCACTCTTATGCCGCCGATGAATTCGATGGCAGTGTCCATCAAACAGCTCTGGTTAACGGCGTAGAGAACGCGCCAAATTGCGCTGATTGCCATACCAACCACTATGTCAAGAATGTCAACGACACGAGCGGTCCCGAGCCTTTCTATGCCGCAGGCGAGAAGGTTTGCGGCACTTGTCATGAAGATGCTTACGAGAGCTATTCCGACTATTACCACGGCCGTGCCTATAAGGCCGGTTATGAGGGAGCTCCGGCCTGCTGGGATTGTCATGGCTCCCACGCCGGGGTTGCGATAGACGATCCCAATTCTCCGGTTGCCCCGGAAAATCTCGCCAAGAGCTGCGAGAGCTGTCATGAGACGGCCGCCGAGGGGATTGCCGAAGAGTATGGGCCATTGATTCATGGCTTAAATGAGGCTTACGAATCGAATGGTCTTGCCCAATTTCTCAAGAAGATCGCCCCCTGGCTCGTTCCCTGGTAGGGGTGACCAGGATTTATTTGAGATCAAGTTTGGTCAGGCTCCCAAGAACCTTATATAATAAAACCCCTAAGATCATCCAATTAGAGCCCCCTTTGGCTTTCACAACCAAAGCCAAAGGGGCACGCTTTTAAGAGCGGCGCAAATTAAGGCCGCTTTAACAAGAGGTATAAAATGGAGATACGCGAGCTAAAGACCTTTTGTTCGGTGATTGAGAATAAGAGCTTCACCAAGGCCGGAAGCGAGGTCCACCTCTCTCAACCCACCGTCAGCCTTCAGATAAAATCCTTGGAAAGGGAGTTTGGGGTCAAGCTCTTAGATAGGATGGACCGCGGCGTCGTATCCACGGCCGAAGGGGAGATCCTCTATCAGCACGCCAAAGAGATTCTGGCCAAAGTCGATCAGATAAAGAGCGATCTTAGCGAGTCATCCGGACACAAAGTCGCCGGAAGCCTCACCATCGGAACGGGCGTCACCGTCGGCGAGGGTCTGATGCCGCTTCTCCTCGGCTCATTTAAAAAGAGCTATCCGGCCGTGGATGTGGTCTTAAGGATACTCGATACGGCCGAGATCATCAGGCAGATGCTCGATTACAAGTTGGATGTGGGCATCGTCGGGGCCGATTTGAGCGAGAAGGATCTCGCTCTCGAGAAGTTTACCGAAGATAATCTCGTTCTCATCGCTTCGCCCAGCCATCCTTGGGCAAAACGGGCCTCGGTCACCTTGGATGAGGTCATCAAGGAGCTCTTCATAATCCGCGAAGACGGCTCGGGGACCAGGATGAGCATCCGCAAGAAACTGAAAGAGCGGGGAATCGGCGAGAGCGAGCTGAAAGTAGTCATGGAGCTCGGGTCGACCGGCGCAATAAAACATGCTGTTATGGGAGGCGAAGGGGTCTCCATAATAAACCAGAAGAGCGCAAGCTATGAGGTGAACGCCGGGCTTCTCTGCGAGATACCGATCGATGACTTCGAGATCAAGAAGGAGTATTACCTCGCCCTCCACAAGAGGAGGACGAAATCGAAACAACTCAAAGCCTTCATCCAGTTCTTAAAAGATTATTAGTTCTTTGAGCTGCTTTAATTCTAGATAATAGCTCTCCCCTCCCCCATTAGAACCCCTAGCTTTAAACCCGCAAGATAGTCGAACTATTGATTTCTCCAAATAGAGCACATCGCTAGGAATTGAAAAAAACAATTTGCCAAATTAGTTTTCCTAAGGCATTCTGTAAAAATACTTTGTAACAAATTGATACAAAGTCCAGTATTTTTTAAGGTTTTAATGGGTATTTAGATGATCATATCAAGTTTTTACCAGCTAAATGCCATCAAATAATAACCTAGAAAAAAGGGGGAGAAATGGCAGAGTTTGAACCAAAGATCATCACATTCTGCTGCAACTACTGCTCATACGTGGCGGCCGATACGGCCGGAACCCGCAAAGAGCACT
>JBBIRY010000051.1:0-3888 GCA_037441605.1 Actinomycetota bacterium
CCACCCTAGCCATCTCGATCTACACCAGAAGGTTTACCAGAACCACCGTCGATTTCTATCTGGCCGGACGTAAAGTCGGTTACTTCTCCAACGCCTCGGCCATCTGCGGCGACTATTTTAGCGCGGCCTCATTCTTAGGTGTTGCCGCCGCAGTTTACGCATCGGGCTTGGATGGTATCTGGTTCGGTACCGGCTTTGGGGCTGCTTACATCCCTGTCATCCTCTTCTTTGCCGGACCGCTCCGTAAGTTCGGTGAGTACACGATACCCGACTTTCTCTTCGCCCGTTTCGGCAAGAAGCACGCCGCCCGCATCATCGGCATCATCATGGTCCAGATAATCTCTCTCTTCTATTTGGCACCTCAGATGTACGGCGCGGGCGTCACCTGGCAGGTATTGGTCGGTGTTGGCCTCTTCGGTCTGACCCCATATGCTACCGGTGTCATTGTCGTCGTTCTCGTCATGGCCTTTTACGTGGCCATGGGAGGCATGAAGGGCACCACTTGGAATCAGATGATTCAGTTTTGGGTTCTCTATACCGCCATGATCATGGTCGTTGTCGGCACTTTCGGTCAAGGATTCTCCTATCCCAGAGCTGTTAAGAACGCCAGTGAGAATACACTTCTAAACGTCAAAGGCTACACAGTAGCCGCGGCTACAACCGCAGATCCGGTTAGCGGCAAGACCCCGATGGACGCGGCCAAGACCGTAATGAGCCCAGAGAGCTATGCTGCCGCCGAGGCCACCATAGCGGCCGGTGATCCTGCTGCTAACGTCAATTTGGTAATGCCGCAAAAGAGCAAATTGACCGGAGGTCCAATCAAGTTCAACGAGCCGGGTCACAGGTACAGCGTCTTCGATCAGTTCTCGATGGTTCTTGCGCTCGTTCTTGGAACGGCCGGTCTGCCTCACATCATGAACCGTTACTACACCAATCCGACCGGCAAGATGGCAAGGCTGACCACCGTCTGGATTCTTGGCTTTGTCGGCACCTTCTATATCATGGCTTCGATTGCCGGCGTAGCCGGTAGGGAATTCCTGACCGAAGCTATTAGATCGGGGTCCTTTATTGCAAAAGACGTTCCGACCGTTGACGGCATCTTGGTCAAGACCGACCAACTCATGCCGGCCTTGGGTCTCAAGCTCTTTGGCCAGTTTGGTTTGGGCTACGTCGTGGCCGGAGCTTTTGCCGCCATGTGGTCTACCATTGGTGGACTTCTGATGGCTTCGGCCGCCTCATGGGGTCACGATCTCTATGAGCAGTACATCAACCCCAACGCTTCCGAGTTCATGAGGGTCTTTGTTGGCAAGATGGCGGTCATTCTTATGGCTATCATCTCCCTTGCCATCGGCCTTGGTATACCCAGTTTGGGATTGGATAAGGCTTATCCGGCTCTGATCGCCATGATGGTCACTTGGGCCTTCTCGGTCTCGGCCAGCGCCTTTGTTCCCACGCTCTTTCTTGGAATGTGGTGGAAGAAGACGACCTTCAAGGGAGCCGTTGTCGGAATGCTTGTTGGTGGATTTGGCGCCATGTTCTTCATTACCATGAACATCCTTCTTCAAGGCAAGTTCGTGGCAGCCGATTCAATTTGGGGAAGGCTGGGTACCTTAACTTTTCCGGTCATCTACACCGTACCCTTGGGCTTTGCCGCCATCATCTTGTTCTCCATGTTTGACAAAGAGGTTCCAAGCAACCTCGAGGAGATATGGGCAAGGGTCCACGGCACCGCCGCCGAAAGAAGAGAAAAGGCTATCGAGGCCGAGTACGATCATTAGACCTTGCTCGGCTAGTTAAAAAGAAACCCCCGCGCTTCTCGGAGCGCGGGGGTTTCTTTTTTGCTCATTTTTGACAAATTGGATTTGGTGGTTATAATGTAAGTTAACGATGACTAACTTAGGAGCATCTTATACAGACTCGTCTCGATTCAAAAACCCGAAAGAAAGAGATAGCCTCCCTGGCCCTAAAGATCATCTCCAAAGAGGGTTTATCGAACCTTACCATAAGGGAGATAGCGAGAAGGATCGGCATAACTGAGGCCGCCATCTACCGTCATTTTGCGAGCAAAGAGGAGCTGATGACGGATCTTGTAGGGAGGGCTCTATCGACAACCGATCTCTGGACGGCTGCCAAGGACTCAAAAGATTCCATCCAAAGCCTAAAGGAGATAATGAACGGTCAATTTAAATTCTTTGAAGAGAATCCCGACTCTCTTTCAGTTCTCTTTGGCGAAGAGCTCTTCATCGATAATCCGGGCCCCAAAGCTCTCATCTCAAGGGCGCGGCTCGAAAGGGAAGAAGTGATCAAGGCCCTAATCGAGCGAGGAAAGAGGCAGGGATCGATATCAGTCTTAGTGGATGGCGAGGTATTTGCCACCATATATATCGGAGCCATCAGGTTTGCCGCGCTCAAGTGGAAGGAGTCGAATTTCTCCTATGATCTTAGCGAGCGGGCCGCTCCAATCTTTGAGCATCTTCTGCCCTCGCTTAAAGCTTAAGGCCAACTTCGCCCAAGGCCTTGACCCGGACGCCAATAAAAACACGGAGGATAAACGCGTGAATCTTAGCACCTTGATCCTTATTGTCATCACGGCTACGCTACTTGTCGTCTCCCTTATCAAAGACGGCAAGAAGACGGTCAAATCTCTGGTCTCGGCCAAAGAAAGGTTTTTGAGCATCTCGCTTCAACTCTTTACCATACTTTCTCTGATCGGAATCTTTTTGGCCCTGGTGCCTGAGAGTCTTATAAGATCAATTCTGGGCGGCCAAAGCGTAACCTTAAGCACCGTCTATGCCGCCCTGATCGGCACGGTTACCATAATCCCGGCCTTTATCGCCTTTCCGCTCGCCGCCTCGCTCTATAGAAACGGCGCTCATCTCATCTCGATGGCCGCCCTCATCACCACTTTGACCATGGTCGGCTTTGCCACCATGCCCATCGAGATATCATATTTCGGCAAGCGCTTCACCTTTCTTAGGAACCTTTTGAGCTTCATAGCAGCTATAGTGATAGCCCTGATAATGGGGGCGATACTATGAAGATGATAAAGAGATACGGGCTGCTCACATTCACCATTCTTCTCTACGTATTCGTCTTAATATATGACATCAAGGTCTTCAAAGCCGCTATAGCCAATACCATCCTCTACTTAAAAGAGATGGTCCAGATTCTTCCGGCCGTCTTCATCTTAACCTCACTTCTGAATGCTTGGGTTCCACGAGAAGCGGTTGAGGTGAGACTGGGTAAAGAGTCGGGACTTATCGGGCGTTTTACGGCCCTTTTCTTGGGAGCGGTTTCGGCCGGTCCGGTCTACATTTCCTTTCCTCTCGTCCAGGCCCTCTTAGGCAAGGGAATGAGCGTGGGAAACGCCGTTATCATCATCGGCGCCTGGGCTGCTGCCAAGGTGCCGATGTTTCTTATTGAAAGCCGTTTTTTAGGGATTGACTTCGCCTCAGCACGAACCGCCCTGACGGTTATAGCCGTCTTGATAATGGGCGCTTTGATGGATGGCTTAATGGAGGGAAGGATGGTGGTTCCCTCGGAAGCCCAATGGATGGTTAAGCTTGAGGGAATCGCCCATTTTCTTCCTAACCAAAATTGCCAATCTTGCGGCTATGAGGGATGTCTTGCATACGTTAAAGCAGCTGCCCTAGGTGAGGCCCCAGCCGATCTTTGCGCCGTGGGGGGAGAGGCGCTCAAAGAGAGGCTTTCAACCCTTAAGAACCAAAGCTGATAAATCTTTCGGCTTTCATCTTGATAAAGGCTAGAACCGAGAGCGATTCGACCAACGTGTCAAATCATTTAACTAGGTAACCGAACAGGTTCCGATTCAATCATATAATTTGTAACCATACGAGGCGATTGCTTTTTAAATGGTTCGAATCTCTG
>JBBIRY010000052.1:0-3442 GCA_037441605.1 Actinomycetota bacterium
CAAGAACCTTTTTGAGCTTTAAAGAGACTTCCAGATTTATCTGGTATTCAGGGGTTTTGGATGAAGCGCCGCTCGTTCCCCCGGTAACCTTGGCCTTGGTTTGGTTAGAGCCGGGACCGATTGGCTCGGTGGCCGGGTTGGCTTTGCTTTGATGGCCGGGATCGATGCAGATGATCTTGACTGGGGCTGTGGGAACTTTTTGGGGCGCCTCTTCTTTTGCGGGCGGAGCTTCTGCTTCAGTTTTTTCTTCCACTGGCTTAGCTTGAGTTTCTGTTTCTTCTTTTAGAGACGTCTCTTGAGGCGCCACCTCAAGCGTCTGGGCCGTTACTTTGGGCTCGGGTCCTTGGCTCAAGACGACCTTGACGGCTTGACCCCTCTTAACCCTGCTGCCCGGAGCGGGCTCCTGCGAAATGACCGCATCCTTTGGGAGATCATCGCTGAACTCGTATCCGGTTATCGTAAATCCAAGTTTTGCGGATTTGATCGTGGCTTGGAGTTCGGTTAACCCTTTGCCGACGAGCTTTGGAACCTTAGCCCTCACCGCAAGGGTGGAGAGAGGGAAAATCAGAATAGATAAAAAAATGAGCGCAAACGCTAGGCGGACCCGCCGCCGCCCGGCTTTCTTAATTAAGCGCTTTTCGCTTCTGGATCTTGGCCTGTTATTCTCCAATATCAGCCGCCGTTTGGTCGCTGCCCTTTATACAATTATATCCAATAAGCTCTAAAAATGCTCTTTGACAAACTTCTCCAAAAGCTCTCTCGCCTCATTCTCGCAGCCGCCGCAAATCGTTCCGATTTTGGTCATCTCTTGAAGCTTCTCGTAGGTTCTGGCCCCATCGAGCACGGCCTCCAGAATCTCGCCTTCTGTCACATTCATGCAGGAGCAGACGATCTTCTCCTCGCCGCTTGCCGCTTTTTCGGCCATACCATGCTTTATGTAATAATCATCGATGGCGGTCCGAAGAGCTTTATCCCCCAAAACCGAGCAGTGGACTTTGTTTTCGGGCAGACCCCCTAAAGCCCCCGCCACATCCTTGGGGCTCAAATGATAAGCTGCCTCCAAGGTCATCCCCTTGACTATCTCGCTCATTATCGAGGTCGAACCGATAGCGCTCGCGCAGCCGTAAGTCTTCCATTTGCAGTCGGTGATGACCCCTTTCTCTTGATCTACCTTTATGGCAACGATCATCTCGTCGCCGCATTTTATGTTGCCAACCTTGCCCACCCCGTCGAAGGAATTCAAATCTTCATCCTTCATGAAATTCTTGGGATTCATGAAGTGTTCTTTCAATATATCGCTATATACCCAATCTCCGCTTGTCATGGCTCACTCCTAAGATATTTTTAACTGCAGGCCTTAGGGCTCGGCATGTATGCGCTGGACATGCTCCTGATCTTCTCGATCACTTTGGGCAAGACCTCAAGCACATAATCTACATCCTTCTCCGTCGTCTCCCGCCCCATGCTGATTCTAATCGAGCCGTGGGCTTGTTCGATCGGCATTCCGGTCGCCATCAGAACGTGGGAGGGATCAAGCGAGCCCGAAGCACAGGCCGAGCCGGTAGAGACGGCCACGCCTTCCAAGTCCAGATAGAGCAGGATCGACTCGCCTTCGGCCCCTTCGAAGGAGACGTTCACCGTGCCGGCCAGGCAGTCGGTCGGATGGCCGTTGAAGCGAACCGCATCAATCTTGGCCAGAATCCCCTTTGTGAGCCTATCTTTAAACTTAAGCAGCCTATCATGCTCGGCCGCCATTTCCACCCTTCTCATCTCGATAGCTTTTCCCAGACCGACGATGCCGATGGTATTCTCGGTTCCGGCCCGAAGCCCCCGCTCCTGATGGCCGCCCCTTATCATCGGGCAGATGGGAACGCCCTTCTTGACGTATATCGCCCCAACCCCCTTGGGACCGTAGATCTTATGGGCCGAAAGGGTCAAGAAATCGACTCCCAGCTCCTTTACGTCAACCGGCACTTTTCCGACCGCTTGGACGGCGTCGGTGTGAAAGAAGATGCCCCGCTCCTTTGCCATCTTGGCGATGACCCCTATATCCTGGACCGTGCCGATCTCGTTATTGGCCATCATGACCGAAACGAGCCCCGCCCCCTCGTCCATCGCTGAGGCGAGCTCATCCATCTTGACCTTACCGTATTCATCGACTCCGACCTTCTCCACCGCTACGCCTCGATCGGTAAGGCACTTGGAGGTCTCCAAAATACAGGGATGTTCGATGGCCGTGGTGATCAACCGTCCGGCCGCCTTCTCCCTAAATGAGCAATGGCAACCGCAGGCGGTAAACATCGAAAGGATGGTGTTGTTGCCCTCCGAGCCGCTTCCCACGAAGATGATCTCTTCGGGGTCGGCTCCGATGAAGGAGGCTACCTCGCTTCTCGCCTCCTCTATCATCCTTCGAGCCTTTCGCCCAAAGCCGTGCATGGAAGAGGGATTTCCGAAGACCTCCATCGCGCCCATCATGGCGGCTTTGACTTCCGGATGAAGCGGCGTTGTGGCGTTATTATCAAGGTAGATCATGGGTTTTTCCAAGCTGTCTCCTTAAATATTCAATTTAGACGTACTCGAGCATCCTCTCGATGCTACCCCTGGCCTTTTCGATGATCTCGTCACTCAAAACTATCTCGTGCTTTCTCTCCTTGAGGGAGACCAAAATCTTCTCTAGTGTGGTCAGCTTCATGTTGGGACAGACGGCGAGATCGCTCGCTGGATAGAAGAATTTTTCCGGGTTCTCCTTCTTTAAACGATGGATTATTCCAAGTTCGGTTGCGATGATAAACTCTCTCACCGGTGATGATTTGACGAATCTTATGATGCCTTCGGTCGAGAGAACCTCATCGGCCAGGGCGTTGACCTCGGGGGTACACTCGGGATGGGTTAGGGCGAGAGCTTTCGGGTAGGCCTCTTTAGCCTTTAATATATCTGCGGAGATAATCTTAGCGTGAGTTGGGCAATAGCCGTTGTGGACGATGAATTCTTTGCCCGTCTTTTCGGAGACGTAAGCGGCCAGGTACTTATCGGGCACGAAGATGACCTCTTCATCCATGAGGGCTCCTTGAACTACTTTAACGGCATTGGCCGAGGTGCAGCAGTAGTCGGTCAGGGCCTTGACCTCAGCCGTGGTATTCACGTATGAAAGAACCTTGGCCTTGGGATGAGCCTCTTTAAGTTTTTTGAGCTTTTCGGCATCTATCATATCGGCCATCGGGCAGCCCGCGTTGATATCCGGAAGCAGCACCGTCTTTTCGGGTGATAATATTTTGGCCGTCTCGGCCATGAAGTGAACGCCTGAGAAGACTATAACGTCGGCTTTGGTTTTAGCCGCCTCGAAGCTTAAGCCCAAAGAATCCCCGACGAAATCGGCGATATCCTGAACCTCTCCGATCTGATAGTTATGGGCCAAGATGACCGCATTCTTCTCTCTCTTTAG
>JBBIRY010000053.1:0-3123 GCA_037441605.1 Actinomycetota bacterium
CGCCTTAGTTACCAAGGCTGTCACCAAAGAAGCGCGGCCCGGAAACCCCCTGCCCAGAATATCGGAGGCTCCAAGCGGGATGCTGAACGCCATCGGTCTTCAGAATAAAGGCGTTCGTCGTTTTCTTGTCGAAGATTTGGAACATTTAAACGGGCTCGATCTTCCGGTAATAGTCAATGTGGCCGGCGATACCATGGATGACTACATTTATGTCGCAGAGACGCTTTCGCAAGATTCCAGAATAAAAGCGCTTGAAATAAATATATCCTGCCCCAACGTCAAGAAGGGCGGGGTGGCTTTCGGTTATGATCCTTTGGTCGCGGCCGATCTTACCAGAAAGATAAGGAAGGCGACCAGTCTTCCTCTCATCGTGAAACTCACTCCAAATACTCCTCACATTGAAAGCGTCGCCCAAGCGGTTGAAGAGGCAGGAGCGGATGGGGTTTCGTTGATAAACACCCTGATTGGCATGGCTATCGATGTAGACTCCTTCAAACCGGCTCTGGCCAATATAACCGGTGGGCTCTCAGGCCCGGCAATCAAACCGATAGCGCTAGCGATGGTCTTTCGGGTTGCAAGAAGGATCAAGATACCCATAATCGGCATGGGGGGGATCATGACCGCAAATGACGCCATCGAATTCATCTTAGCAGGGGCGAGCGCGGTAGCCGTCGGGACCGCAAACTTCGTAAATCCTAGGGCAACTTTAGATATAATTTTAGGAATTAAGGATTACATGCGGGCTAAAGGGGTGCTTGATGTAAAGGAACTCATAGGAGCGGTGAAGATTTAATGACCTCAAAGCTGATAGTCGCTCTCGACCAGCCGACCAAAAAAGAGGCGCTAGACCTCTGCGATCGCCTCGGGGTAACCGTTGATTTCTATAAAATCGGCCTTGAGCTCTTCATCCAAGAGGGCCCGAAGATGATCTTTGAGCTTAAAAGCCGTGGTAAGGGCGTCTTTCTCGACCTTAAACTCCATGACATACCGAATCAAGTAGCCAGGTCATGCAGGAGAATCGCGGGTCTTGGAGTTGACATGTTCACCATTCATACTCAGGGCGGTAAAGAGATGATCGCCTCGGCCGTTGAAGCGACGCTGGATGAGTCGAATAAGCTCGGGATCGATCCGCCCAAGATTCTTGGGGTTACGGTTTTGACCAGTTTCAGCCAAGACGACCTGACTGAGATCGGAGTGAGAAGGCGCCTGAAGGAACAGGTTAAATCCTTAAGCGAACTTGCGGTGGGTCAGGGGATTTCCGGACTTGTCGCCTCGCCATTTGAGATCGAGGAGATAAGGGCTTTGGGCGGAGATGGGCTTCTCATCGTTACGCCGGGAATTCGCCTCGAAGGTGAAGAGAGGGGCGATCAGAAGAGAGTTATGGGGCCAAAAGAGGCGGTCGAAAAGGGTGCCACTCACTTGGTCATCGGAAGACCGATCAGCCAAGCTCTCGACCCGCAAAAAAAAGCTTATGAGATAATAAAGATGATGGAGGAAGCCAAAATATGAATCAAGAAGAATTGATGAGCCAATTAAAAGAAAGGGGCGCTCTACAGGAGGGTCACTTTCAGCTCTCCTCGGGCTTTCATAGCGACAAATATGTCCAGTGCATGAAGATACTCCAATACCCTTCTCTCACCACTAAAATCGCCAAGGATATGGCCGCTCAAGTTTCAAGGACCGATTTTGATTTGGTCATATCACCTGCGGTTGGTGGGATAGTCTTAGGATTCGCCGTCGCAAAAGCGTTAGATAAACGCTTCATCTTTACCGAAAGGAAAGAGGGCAAGATGCTTTTAAGGAGAGGCTTTACCATCAATCCCGAAGATCGGGTTTTAATAGTCGATGACGTCGTTACCAAGGGTGGCTCCGTAAGCGAAGTGGCCGATCTGGTGATGGAGAGCGGAGGCAGAGTTGCGGCTATTTCAACCCTCATCGACAGGGGAGACAAAAAAGCTTTTGATTCTAACATTCCCTACTTTCATCTCGTAAAGATCAATGCTGACTCCTTTCGACCCGAAGAATGCCCCCTGTGTCAACAAAACCTCCCCATTTACTCGCCGGGAAGCAGGAGATTGAAATAAAATGGCGAAAGATAAAATAATAAATGCAATAAGTTATCGTTCTTGCAGGTTGATTATTGCCGACAGATGTCCTAGTATGTATAATTGCTGTTACACAGTAGAAACATCCTAAAGGAGGAACATCATGGCATTACCAAGTCTATCAGATGCTGATAGGAAAGCCGCTCTAAAGAAAGCTGTCGAAACCCGTCAGAAAAGAGCAGAGCTAAAGGCCAAGATTAAGCAAGGAACCGTTTCCTTAAAGGAGGTTCTTGCAAAGTCTTCCGATCCGATTGCCGGAAGGATGAAGGTCTCCGATCTTTTAGAGTCGCTTCCCGGAATTGGTAAAGTGCGCAGCCAAAAGATCATGGAGCAACTCAAGATCAGTCCCTCGAGAAGGGTAGCAGGGCTTGGTTCCAGGCAACAAGAGCAACTTATCAAGGAACTTGGCTAAGGATAAGGGCAAGTTATTTGTAATATCCGGGCCATCCGGCGCCGGCAAGGGTACATTAATCTCTCAGGTCTTAAAGGAGTTGCCCGATATAAAAGTTTCGGTATCGGCTACAACTAGGAAGATCAGGAAGGGAGAGGTACCCGGAGAGAGCTATCATTTTTTAACCGACCATGAATTTGATCAGAAAATTAGAGATGACGAATTCCTGGAGTGGGCAAAGGTTCACTCAAGTAGGTACGGAACTCTAAAGAAATGGGTTAGGGATCTTCTCGAAAAGGGTAAGAATTTGATTCTGGAACTCGATGTCCAGGGCGCATTAAGTGTCAAAGAGAAGATTCCTAGCTCAATTTTAATTTTTATCCTCCCGCCTTCCGATAGCGAACTCATTAAAAGGCTCCAAAAAAGGGAAACCGAAGACAAAGGTGAGATTAACCTTCGTCTTAAGACAGCTCAAAATGAGCTTAAGCTCCAAGATATATACGATTACAAGATCATAAATGACGATCTTGACCGCGCGAAAAACGAACTAATTTCGATAATGCGCTCAAGAATAAATGAAGAATGAAATAGGAGGAAGTTTTGCTTTTACATCCAAAGCTTGACGAT
>JBBIRY010000054.1:0-2908 GCA_037441605.1 Actinomycetota bacterium
GCCTCTCTAAGGGTCCTTGTAAGAGCGTCTCTATCGCCGCGCGCAAGATCCAGCCTCAGCATAAGATCGGATAGGTCTGCCTCGCTCAAGCCGTGGACCAGCGCCATGAGGTTGACGACCCATAATTTCGGCTTCTCTTCAAGTCCTTCGGTCAGCTCCCTTTGGGAATCCTTAATCGCCATAAAGAGGCGTCTTTTCCTTTGGCCCAGCTTTATATGCGGGTGAACGGCAATCAAGGCGCCAAGTTCCAACAGGCGGCTTAAGAGCGGCAGCGGGTCCTCTTCAGAGAGAACCTCGATAAGCTCATAGGTCAAACGTGCTTGACTGAGCCTCTCTATAACCTTAAGTTCTGAGGCCTTTTTGGCTAAAAGCTCGGTGTCGTGATCGAGTCTGCTGCCGAACCTTGATTCGAAACGGACAGCCCGGAATATCCTGGTCGGATCCTCGATGAAGCTTAAGGCGTGTAGCGTCTTGAGCTTTCCGTCACCAAGATCGTGGACCCCGCCGAAGGGGTCTAGGAGCTCGCCGAAGTCTTCTCTGTTTATCTTTACCGCCATCGAGTTGATGGTGAAATCCCTTCGAGAGAGATCGTAGATGATGGAAGACGGCTCGACTCTTGGCAGCGCGGCCGGATAGTCATATTGTTCGAACCTAGCCGAGGCAAAATCGACCCTAAGCCCGTCTTTGGTTATCAAGATGGCCGTCTTAAATTTCTTGTGCATCTTGATCTTGCCCCCAACCTTCTTGACCACTTTTTCGACAAAGAGAAGGGCGTCCCCCTCAACGACAATATCTATATCCAAATTTGCTCTTTTGAGCATAAGATCACGGACAAAACCGCCGACAAGATAGCAGTCTAAGCCCTCGCTATCTGCTATCATTCCGATCTCTTTTATGAGCTTAAGGCTGCTTTTGGTGAGAGCGGCGCTCATCAAGCGCACTATCTCCCGCTTGTTGGCTGCAAAGAGTGCGTCTGAGCTTAATCTTTCTGCCCCCTTTTCACCTCTAAGAGAGGTGATGATGTTGGACCGCGTAATGATCCCGACCACTCTTTCGCCATCCAAGACGGGGAGCCTCGCAATCGAGCGCTCCGTCATTATCCTTTCGACCTCGCTTGCAAGCATTTGGGGAGAGGCGCTAATCTTGGGTGAAGAAAGAAAGCCCTTGACCGGGGCATGGCCAAGCCCGTGATGGGTGGCTTTATCGACGTCGCGGCGGAGAATCATCCCAAGATATGACCCCTTATGGACGACGGGTAGCCCATCAAATCCGTAGCGGGCCATAAGCCTGCCCGCCTCGCTTACCGTCTCATCAAGAGCGATCGTAACCACGGGCTTCGACATGATCTTCTCAGCCGTCGGAGCGCCCTTTATCTCCTTTTTAATTTCCGATTTGATTATTCTTTTAATCTCTTTTATGCCACGGTTCTTGACCACGGCTGAGCCGACGTTAGCGTGGCCGCCCCCGCCAAATTTTTGCATTATCCTGCCCACATCGACCTCATCCAAACGGCTTCTAGCGATCACATACTCTTTCTCGCCCACCTTCATAATGAGAAAGATTAGATCTATATCCTCAAGCTCAGCTATCTTCCTGACCACCACCGAGGCATCCTCGATATACTCACCCAGGGCGGCTTCGATAATCATCAGACTTGCGCCCATGAAATCCTCTTTCTTGGCCAGTCCTAGAAGGAGCTTTAAGAGTTCATGCTGCTCGTCGGTCAAAGACGATTTAAGGAAGTGGCTTACGACTTTAAGGTCGGCCCCCCGCTCCAGAAGAAAGGCCAGAGCCTTGGCATCATCGGCGGTTGAGTTCTGGTGAGTGAGAGATCCGGTATCCTCGTGAATCCCCAGCGCAAAGAGGCTTGCCTCAAATGAGGTTATTGATACCCCTTGCTCCTTGATCCTGAGAACGAGAAGGGTCACCGTCGAGCCGGCCTCCCTTGAAAGATCGAGTCCAAAATCTATATCATCTTTTGACTTGGGATGGTGGTCGTAGATGATAAGATCAACCTTTCGGCCTTCGATCAGTTTGGCCGCCTCCCCAATCCTTTGAAGCGACCTCGTATCGACCAGGATGACCTCTTTGACGCTCTTTGGATCGACCTCGTCGAGGTCGATCTCGTCTATCATCCCTTGGTAGATGGCAAGAAAGCGTCTGACATTGGCCGATGAGGTGTTGGGTAGGATTATCTTGGCTTTAGGGTGGAGTTTTTGAGCCGCCACCATGGCTGCAAGCGAGTCAAAATCCATGTTGGTGTGGCTTACGATTGCATTCATGATCGTTCCTTAGCGGCCAAGAGTGATCGCCCTTTGGAATCAAAAGAATTTAGGTCAACCTGTAGACGATATCATTCTCTCTGACTTGGGCGTCTACTTTGATGGCGACTGAGTCGCCGGCTTTTGCCTTGGTTACCTTGCTTCTCTCCATCTCCATCGACTCAATCGTCTGCTGGAAATCTGTGGTATGACCGGAGAATTTTACTCTGTCGCCGACTTTTAACTCCAAGGCCCAGATATCGATCACGGCCACAGCTATATTGGTAAAATAGTGCGCGACCTTGCCTATCTCCTCCATTTGACCTCCATTAAAGGGTTTTTATGGATTGGAAAGCCGATCCAATTCGGATAAGACCTCTTTTAACCTGGCAATTTCCTCGCCATATGCGGCCCAATTGCCGTCTCTTTGAAAGGCCTCTGCCTTAGAGAAGTGATCATTGGCCCGGCTTATCAGCTCACCGATGGATATATCGGCCAAATCCTCTTGAGTTACATCGGCCGTCTCGGCAGCTTGGCCCCCTTGGGAGTTGCCGAAGACGCGGCCCAAGGCGGCCTTAAGGGTGTCCTCCATGACAACTCTGTTGCCGTAACCGACTATGACCCGCTTGAGTTCGGGAAGCTCGCTC
>JBBIRY010000055.1:0-2879 GCA_037441605.1 Actinomycetota bacterium
GATTGCGGACTCTTTTGAACCCGGCTCTACCATAAAGCTGATCTTAGCCTGCGCCGCACTGGAGGAGGGAACCTCCTCGATTGGCGATAAGTTAGTATTGCCATATTCGATCCAGGTGGCCGATAAAGTAATAAAAGATGCCCACGAAAGAGGCGAAGAGGAATTCACCTTCACCCGGATCATCACGGAATCCAGTAACGTGGGAGCGGTAAAGATCGGTGAAAAATTGGGCAAAGAGAACCTCTACAAGTACTTGATCACATTCGGGTTCTCTAAGAAGTCTGGAGTCGATTTTCCCGGCGAAGCGGCCGGCTATCTTGCTCCGCCCAGCAAATGGTATGGTTCTGCTATCGGAAATATACCCTTTGGCCAAGGGATGTCGACGAATAGCCTTCAGATGGTAAGAGCGGTCTCGGTCATCGCTAATCAGGGAGTTTTGCATAAGCCTCACTTCGTAAAAGAGGTAGCAGAGGCTAACGGCAATCCGATCGGCAGGCTCAGCGAGGAGGGGAAGAAAGTCATTTCGGCAAAGACGGCCCAGAAAGTCTCGATGATAATGGAGGAGACCGTTCTAAGCGGCACCGGGAGTGCAGCCAAGCTCGCCGACTATCGTGTTTGCGGAAAGACAGGAACGGCTCAGAAGCCCAGTTCGAATGGGCTCGGTTACGAAAAGGGCAAATATGTAGCCTCTTTTGTCGGCTTTGCGCCTTCAGAGGAGCCTAAGATCGCGATCATCGTCGTTCTTGACGAGCCAAAGGCCTCGATATACGGCGGCACTGCGGCCGCTCCCGCCTTTAAGAATTTAGCCGAGTTTTCACTTAGAAGGCTGAAGGTTCCTCCAAGCTAAAAGAGCCCTGGAGCAGAGGAGAGGGCCTGTGCTAAAATCAACTTCATATGGTGATAGATTTGCAACGCCTAAGCGACCTCATTGAACCTATGGATTTCTTGAGGATTCAAGGGGATATAAATTTCATCGTAAGAGACATCCATTATGACTCGAGAAGGGTCGTCCCTGGCGCAATCTTCGTCTCTATCAAGGGAGAGAAGTTTGACGGCCACGATTTCATCGTTGACGCGATAAGCAAGGGAGCTTTGGCTGTCGTGACAGAAGCTTGGCAGGATATGCCAAGCGGGGTAGCCCAAATTCTTGTCGAGAATACAAGGGTTGCTCTGGCCAAGCTCTCGGCAAGATATTTCGATAACCCAAGTTCTAAATTTAAATTAGTCGGCATAACCGGCACCAACGGTAAGACCACAACCAGTTATCTGGTGCGAAGCATCTTTAATTCTTCCGGTCTTCCCTCGGGCCTAATCGGTACGATCGAATATATCATCGGAGATAAACGCACCCAAGCTTTGCGAACGACCCCTGAATCATATGATTTACAGAGGCTCTTCTTTAAGATGCACCAGTCTTGCCTCACTCACGCCGTCATGGAGGTCTCCTCTCACTCAATCGATTTAAAAAGGGTTGTTGAAGCAGACTTCGATCTCTGCCTCTTCACCAACCTTACTCAGGACCACCTCGATTTTCATGGCGACATGGAGGCTTACTACTCTGTCAAGAGGCGCCTCTTTGAAGAGAATCCGAAGGCCTTGAAGGCTATCAATATCGATGATGCCTATGGCCTCAAGCTTGCCGCTGAATTTGATAACCCCATAACTTTTGCTCTAGGCAGAGAAGCTAAAATAACCGCCGATGAGATAGTTACACACAGGAACGGCGCAAGTTTTGCGATTTCTTTTGGAAGTGAAAAGCTTTACGTCGAATCGAAGCTTAACGGTCTCTTCAACGTCTACAACAGCCTTGCTTCCTTTGCTTGCGGTTATGGCTTAGGGATTGATCCCGATAATATAAAGAAGGGGCTGGAGTCGCTTGAGAGCGTTCCGGGCCGCTTCGAAAGAGTGGATTTCGGCCAAAATTTTGATGTCTATGTCGATTATGCTCACACTCCTGACGGGCTGGAAAAATTGATAAAAAACGCAAAGGAAATTGCCAAAGGAAAGGTAATACTGGTCTTTGGCTGCGGCGGGGACCGCGACAGAAAGAAGAGGCCGCTTATGGGCCGAATAGCCGAAGACTTGGCAGACGTAGTCATAATCACATCAGATAATCCAAGAAGCGAAGAGCCCGGTGTAATAATTGATGAGATTCTCTCAGGCGTAGAAAGACGCTCGCCTTCTGCCTTAATTGTAGAGCCCGATAGGCAGAGAGCGATTCAAACAGCCGTCAATCTTGCCAAGGAGGGCGACACCGTTCTTATCGCCGGCAAAGGCCATGAGAGCGGACAGGAGATTAAAGGAGTTACGACGCCTTTCAGTGATACCGAAGTTGCCAAAGAGATGATTTTAGAGGTGCTTAGATGATTCCTATCCAACTCAAGGATCTTCTTTTAGCCTTGCCGGCCGCAATGCTCATTAGGGGCGAGCCAAAAGCGCTGATCTCGTCGGTTTCAACAGACACAAGAAGCCTTAAGCCCAATGACATCTTCATACCCCTTCGCGGAAGAAATTTTGACGGTCATAATTTCATCGCCCAAGCCTTGGAGCTCGGCGCGGGCGGTTTCTTTTTCGATACCGCCTCTAAAGAGATAGATCGGATTCTCGCCGAACATAATGGTGAAATAATCGCATTGGCGGTTCCGGATGGTTTAAAGGCCCTTCATCACCTAGCGAACCTGGTCAGACGAAGACTCAAAATCCCGGTCATCGGGATAACCGGATCCAGCGGAAAGACGACGACTAAGGAGATGCTCTCTTCGATTCTGACACAGGGCTATAAGGTTTTGAGTTCGAGTGAGAATTTCAACAATGAAGTTGGATTGGCATTGACAATCTTGCAGGCAGACAAAAAAATCGAGGCTATGGTCCTTGAAATG
>JBBIRY010000056.1:0-2613 GCA_037441605.1 Actinomycetota bacterium
GTAACTGTCTGATTGAAGCTGGTATGAAGGCGCCCGCTTCCTGGATCGACGAGTTTTGGCAGAGGCAAGAGGTAAGTCGAAAGGAGCTTGTGAATCTCTCTGTATTTTAGAATCTTCTCGATTGCCGGATGCTCTGCGGCCAGAGACGCCAAGACGGACGAATCGGTCGAATATCCGGTCTTGGTCTTCTTGCCGCATTTGAGCCCGAGTTTCTCGAAGAGGACCTCGCCGAGCTGCTTGGAGGAGTTCAGATTGAACTCGCACCCGCAAAGGGTGAAGACCTCGCCCCTTATGGAATCGATTTCGGCTTCAAGCTCGCCCGCAAACCTCTTTAAGAAATCGAGGTCGAGACCGACCCCGGCCCTCTCCATATCGGCAAGGACGCCCGCCAAGGGAAGCTCGATCTCATCGAAGAGATGATCCAAAGAGAACTCAACGAGCTTCTCTTTCAAGGTCTTTGCAAGATCGCCCAGAAAAAAGGCGCAAAAAAGCCCTTCCTCTTCGCCTTCGGCCAAGAATCTGCCCAAATATTCGGCCAAAAGCTCCAAAAGGGGGTATTCGCTGCGCAAGGGGTCGATGAGATAGGCTGCGATCATCGGGTCGAAACTCACCCCAAGCAGTTCGATGCCGAGCTTTGCCAGGCGGTTTTTGGCCGTCTTCGCGTCGTAGGTGATCTTGGCGATCTTCTCCGATTTGAATATCTCCTTTAAGGCCGTAAGTCCGTCCTCGTTGACCCGGTAGACCTCACCCGCCTTCAAGGAAATGAAGGCGGACGGCCCGGTCGCAAAGATTGAGCCGTCGTGATCGTCGCCCGTGAGAATGAAGGAGAAGGCGGCGGCCTTAAGGATGGCCTCCCTTAGCTTTTTGGCCTCGGCCTGGTTGGCCGCCTCTATGAGTTTCAGCTCGCCCGTCTCGACCGCATGAGCCTTGCCCATCTCGGCCTTGAGCTTGGCAAAACGCGAGATCAAACTGATAAACTCCATCCGTTTAAGATAGGCGGCTAGATCCTCATCGCTCCAGCTTCCAAGCTCGGTTTGCGATGGCTGAACGGGAAGATCTAGCTCGCTATCGAGGGTGGCCAGACGCTTGCTCAAGAAGGCGATCTCCCTCTCTTCTGTAAGTTTAGCTCTGAGCTTATCTGAGGAGAGCTCATCCAAACGCTCATATATCTCCTCCAGCGAGCCGAAGTCGCTCACGAGTTTTTGAGCCGTCTTCTCCCCAACTCCACTCACCCCCGGAATGTTATCGGAGGAGTCGCCCTTGAGTCCCAAGTAATCGATGATATGTTCGGGGGCAACGCCGAAACGCTCAATGACACCCTCCCGATCATAGATCACGGTGTCGGTCAGCCCCTTCTTGGAGCTGATGAGCTGAATATTGCCCCCAACGAGCTGCATGACATCTTTATCATTGGTGACGATATATACCTCGCTCCCCTCTCCTTCGGCCCGTTTGGCCATCGTTGCCAGGATATCGTCGGCCTCCTCGCCCTCTATCTCGATCAAGGGGATCTTAAGAACGTTCAACATCTCTTTTATCAAAGGGAACTGGCTCTTGAGCTCCTCGGGAGCCGAAGGACGGTGGGCCTTGTAGGCGGCAAATTCGGCCGCCCGCTTCGATTTTCCGAGGTCAAAAGCGGCGATGATTTGATCGGGTTTGTAGTCGCCGATCAGCTTGATGAGCATGGTGGCAAAGCCGTAAGCGGCATTGGTCGGCTGGCCGGTCTTGGTCGTCATCGAGGCGGGCAGAGCGAAGAAGGCGCGGCAGACTAGATTATTGCCATCCAAAAGTATTATTTTTTTAGCGTTCAAAAAGACAGCCCCAGTGCAAAATCTATTTTAGTAGCCTTATGAGTGTAATGGATATTTAGAATTGGTTAAAGGCTGGCGGCAAAATTGCCGCCAGATGCCGGTTTTCAGCCAAAGGGCAGTCGTCAGTCTTCAGTTTTTTCTGGGGGCTGGCGACGGGCAACTTGGGCCATGAGCCAGAGGCTCAAAAGAAGGCCCATCACGCCATGGGCGGACAGGTCAGCCTCTGGCGGGAAGGGCAGCCGAGCATGGTTTAAAAAAGTTGGGAGCAGTTAGTTATGAGTTGATAGTTGTAGGTTTAGGGCCGAAAATTGTTTTGCGTCTTCTTTCCCCACTCCGTACTAACCACTCCGAACTAAATATGCCTAAAAATGATATGACTTGAAATGCAACAATGCTCCATGCCGCAAGCATACTAAAGCCTTCGCCTGAAGGCGAGGGTTTTTCTCCCATTCCCCGAAGGGGAAAACAAGAGTTATGGGCTAACCAAAATCAATTTTCCCGTTTTTGGATCTTTATAAACTACGCCCATCTCCTCATAACCTTCACCAGTTCCCGATATAAGCGGTGGTGGAGTCTTAATCTCTTTGCCTTTTTCTACCTTAACCGCGCTTTTAATGGTCTCCATCATTTTTTTCCTCTCTGCGGGTGTGGCATCCTTAAGAATCACATTCTGCAAATTCCAGGAGAGGACGAGCATTACAATTAAGCCGCAAGCGAAGACGAGCATAGCATCTACAAGGTTAGCCACTCCGGACATAGGATTAATATCCTCTTCTAATCGGGATAAGATCCTCCGCTTTCA
>JBBIRY010000057.1:0-1564 GCA_037441605.1 Actinomycetota bacterium
AGACGATCGGCTTGGCCAGGGCAAAGATGAAGAATGTGGTCGGTATCATGACCAGAAAAACCAAGCGCAGCCCGAGAGAAAGGGATTCTTTGAGCCCATCGATATCGTTCTTGGCGGCCTGGCGCGAAAAGAGCGGAAAGAGGACTGTCGAAATGGCCACGGCAAAGAGGCCCATTGGTAGATACCAAAGTCTCAGTGCGTAGTGTAAGGAGGCAACGCTCCCCGTCTTTAAGATCGATGTAAAGCGGGTATCGATGAAGACGTTCACCTCGATGGAGGCTAGGCTGAAAACGATCGGAATAATCAATTTGGAGATCTCTCTGACTCCGGGATGATTGAGCCTTAAAACAAAGGAATGCTTCCAACCGATCCTTCGAAGCGAAGGAAGTTGAAAGAGGAGTTGGAGAAGTCCTCCGCTTATGGCGCCGAGGGCCAAGCTTAACGGCCCGATTCTGGGAGTTAAAAAGATAATCGATAAGATGACGGCTATGTTGAAGAAGATCGGGGCAAAGGCCGGAGCCGCAAAGCGATCGAAGGAGTGGAGCATGCCCATGGCAAAACCGGCCAGGCCTAAAAAGAGAATGGTCGGGACCATAATCCTCGTCATGACGACGGTAAGCTCAAACTTTTTCGGGTCAGCCAAGAAGCCCGGCGCCATCAGTTTGGTCACCCAAGGGGCGAGTAAAAAACCGATCAGCATGAAGAAGGAGAATATAAGGAAGAGAGCGTTGGCCGCGCTGCTCGCCACCAGGTTAAAATTCTCATTATCCTTATCCGTCAGATACTTGGTGATAACCGGGATGAAGGCCGATCCGATGGCCGCGCTGCCGAAGAGCTGTAGAAGCAAGTTGGGGATGGCATAGGCGACCCGATAAGCATCGGCTGCCAAGCCGGTTGCAAAATAGGCCGCCATGAAGACCTCGCGGATGAAACCGAAGATACGACTGCCCAAGGTGCCGGCCATAACGATAAGGGTGGCCTTGGCTATAGATGAGCCGTCTTTGCTTTTTTGGGCAGGATTTGAGCCTATGGGCATCTCCTTAGAAGCGACTTCCTCGAAAGGGTCCAATATCTTCTCCTTGAATCCAGAATCAAGGTATTATAGCACCCCGTAATTAACTTGTCAGTTCAAAATCGATGTGCTATACTGCCCTCTGTTTTAACAATATGGGAGGAAATTTTGGCAAATATCAAATCTCAAATCAAGAGGGCCCGCCAGGCCGAAGTAAAGCGTGAAAGAAACAAGGATGCGAAGTCGGCTCTTAAGACCCTGATAAAGAAGTTCAATGCGGCAGTCGACTTGGAGGATAAGCCGCTCGCTTCCGAAAGGCTTAAAGATGCGGTTAAGGCTCTCGATAAATCGGTTTCGCGCGGTATCATCCACAAGAATAACGCCGCCAACAAGAAGTCGGGGCTCGCATCGAGATTTGGCAAGATGCCTGAGAAGGCTCCGGTAATCGAAGAAGAGAAGGCCCAGGCGGAAGAAGTAGCCACTGAAGAGAAGCCGGCCAAGGCGGCTCCCAAGAAGGCTGTTAAAGAGAAGGACGAGAAGAAACCGGTTGCC
>JBBIRY010000058.1:0-2792 GCA_037441605.1 Actinomycetota bacterium
GTGGTCATAAAACACCTCCGAATAAAAATTTAACTTTGGTGAGATAAATAATTCAAAATGCGGTTAATGTCAATTCTTAAAGATCCTTTAAGCTTCCAGCGCCTGAACTGCCTATTCCGCTGATTTCGCCACCTGATTCCGAAGGAAAGCGCCATGCGATTCCGAAGGATGTCGCCACCCTGTTCCGAATCATGTCGCCACTCCGGGGTCGGAGCGAAGCGACGCTGGTTTTTGGTTGTTTGTCATAACTTATCCTTTGGTGTCAAGTCGGCATATTTCTTTCGAAGCGAGCCTCCTTTCAGATTTATTTTGTGAGCATTGTGCACCAGACGGTCCAAGATGGCGTCAGCAACCGTCGGATCGCCGATCTGTTCATGCCAGCTCTCCACGGGCAACTGACTGGTAACGATGGTGGAAGCGTGGCCGTGCCGTTCCTCAATGACCTCCAGAAGGTCTCTTCGCTCCGAATCCGTCATCGGAGCCAGCCCCAGATCGTCAATCACCAGGATTTGCGTTTTGGATAATTGAGCAATTGTTTTTCCATAGCTTCCGTCTCCTCGGGCCAGGGCCATCTGGTAGGCAAACTTCGGGGATCGGATGTAAAGAGCGCGATATCCTTCCCGGCAGGCTTTGTTCGTTAAGGCACAGGCCAGATAGGTTTTCCCGACGCCAGTGGGGCCGCTGATGATCACATTTTGATGCCGCTTGATCCAATCGCAGGAGATAAGCTTCATGATGACAGATTGATCCAGCCCCCGATGGGTTTTAAAGTCGATGTCTTCGACACAGGCATTTTGCTTCAGTTTTGCGTTTTTCAGATAACGGGACATCCGGTTATCTTCTTTCCAGGTCCATTGATTTTCGACAATGAGACCGAAACGTTCGGCAAAAGAGAGACGATCCATATCCGGTTGATTGAGTTGATGGCTAAAGGCCTGAGCCATCCCCATGAGCTTTAGCGCATGAAGTTTATCCATCGTCTGCTGGTTAAGCATGGAACACCTCCTGCGTCAGATAATACTCCTTGCCTCGGAGATTCTCATGGAGGATCGGTTTGTCCGGTAGGGAAGGCATGGATAAATCCTGAGTGTCCAACTTGCTTTTGAGGATCGATTCGACGCTTTTGTAACTGTAAGCCTTGATGATCAGAGCGCGGGCGCAGGCAGCTTCCAGCCGTTCGGGCGAATACGTTTGGGCCAGCCTTATGATTCCCAGGCAGGAGCGGAACCCTTGTTCGGGATGTTTTCTATTTTCCATGACGCAGGTTACCAGCGCCTCGGTTTTTGGACCATTTTGACCGGCCCAGGAAACAAGCCGAGACGGTGTCCATTCCAGGTATTTCTGATGGGATTTGGGCATGTGCTCCGGAATGGTGGTATGTTTTCCCTGGCGAGAATCATAGACATGAACGGCAATCCGTTTGTTTTTGAACAGGATTTCGACCATGCTTTGGGTGATCCGGACATCCACCTGCTGTTTTGCCAGTTGATAAGGAACACTGTAGTAATGGCCGTCCACATCGATGTGATAGTCGATATTGACTCTGGCTTTCTTCCATCGCGCATACTCGTAAGGGGTGTCAGGCAGCGGTTTCAAGGCCGGTTTATCGATGGTTTCAAACAGGGTCTTTCTTGTGGCATCCATCTTTTGAAACTTACGGTCGTTGAGTTCGTCAAGCTTTTGAGCAATAGCGGTGTTCAATTCCGTCAGGCTGAAAAAGGTATGATTGCGTAGCGCCGCCAGAATCCAACGTTCGGCAATCTGCACGGCGGATTCTACCTTGGCTTTGTCTTTGGGTTTGCGCACCCTTGCCGGGATGACGACGCTTCCATAATGGCGGGCCATCTCCTGGTAGGTGGGATTGATATCCGGCTCGTAGTAGTTGGGTTTGGTAACGCCGGATTTGAGATTGTCCGGCACCATAATCTCAGGCACACCCCCAAAGAATCGAAACGCCCTGACATGAGCATCAATCCAGGAAGGAATATCCTGAGAAAAAGACGCCCAGGCAAAGGTGTAGCTGCTGGCGCCCAGAGTGGCTACAAACAGCCAGGCCTCGCGGGTTTTTCCTGTTGCCGGGTCCGTTACCGGAATCGTCTGGCCTGCATAGTCAAGAAAGATTTTCTCTCCGGCCCGATGGGTTTGGCGTAAAGAAACATCCGTCTTGTCCAGCCACTGGTGGTATAGAAGGCAAAACTGGCTGTATTGGTATCCGTCGGGGTTGGCCTGTTTATACTCCAGCCACAAAAGCCTTAAGGTAACGCCTTTCCGGGTCAGTTCTTTGCGGATATATTCCAGTGACGGCATGTCCCGTTTGCCCGTCACTGGCGCCGCTGATTGGGTTGTAAAAATCATCTGTTCCAAAAGGCTGTCGTCGAGCTCCGGCGGCAATGGCCAGGATAAACCGGCCTGTCCCGCCCGGGACAAATAATCTCTGACCGTACTGCGGGCAATGTTGCAGCTTTCGGCGATCCTTTTATTGGGCAGATGCTTCTCCCATTTTAATCGTAAAATCTCTCGTATCGTGCGCATGGATAACCTTTCCGCCGCCATATCCCCTCCGTTTTTGACACGGGGCTGTAACGGCTTTTCTGAAGTTTATCCAGCGTCCTTTCCTCTCCTTCCAGGGGGTGGCGAAATGCGTCGGAATCCGGTGGCGACTTCCTTCGGAATGGGGTGGCGACTTAAATCGGAATCAGGTGGCGGAATGAATCGGAATCAGGTGGCGACTTGCGTCGGAATACCCATTATGAATCGGATGACCATCCACAATCAAAAAAATGGCCTGAGAG
>JBBIRY010000059.1:0-271 GCA_037441605.1 Actinomycetota bacterium
GGTCCAGATAGCGCCGGGTGTGCTGGTCCGGGATGCGGATGCCGTTTTCCCGGGCCAGGGACTGCTCGGCCCAGGCCGCCTTCAGGGCCTTGCCCTGCAGGGAGGGATTGGCCGCGGCAAAGAGGTCCCGGCTGCTGTCCTCGGACAAGAGGACCGGCGTCTCGCCCATGACCCGGGTCCAGTATTCGAGGGCCAGGGCGTGCAGGGTGTCGGCCCGGGGCAGGACGGCCCGGCCCGGACAGGCCCTCGAAGAACTGCCGGCCATAGAGGA
>JBBIRY010000059.1:281-869 GCA_037441605.1 Actinomycetota bacterium
CAGCAGGCGGTCCTTCAACTCGCGGGCGGCCTTGCGGGTGAAGGTCAGGACCAGCATGCGCGAAGGGTCCGCGCCCTCCTCCAGCAGATGGCGGACCCGTCCCATGAGGGTCTGGGTCTTGCCCGTGCCCGGACCGGCCTGAACCAGAACCGGCCCGGGGCCGGCCTGGAGGGCCTCGCGCTGCCTCTCGTTGGGCTCCAACACGACCTCTTCACGCCGGACCGGAGCCCGCACCTGGCCCTTGCGCCAACGCTGCCCCGGCTCTTCGGCCTCCGACGGGACGGAAGCCATGGACAGCACGCGGCCATGCCGGAACTCCAGCAACTCCCGCGGCGTGAACATGGAGATGCGGCCGAATTCCCCATCATGGCCCGAGTGCCGGTGCACCACTCCCTGACGCATGCGCCGCACGGCCTCGGCCAGGACCTTGGACACCCGCCCCAGGTCCTCCACGGGCACGGAGCGCAGGATGGAGAGCTCCGGTCCAAAATCCCTCAACAGCTGGTTGTACATGGCCAGGACCTTCTTGGTGCCCTGTCCCGCGCCCAGGGTTTCGGCCAGGATTTCGGGCAGGAGCACCAGGGAGGT
>JBBIRY010000059.1:879-2006 GCA_037441605.1 Actinomycetota bacterium
GCCGGGATGGCCTTCGGGCCTCTTGGGCACGGACCGGTCGGCCAGTTCGAAAACCCGGTTCAGCACGCCCACGGTCAGGGGCTTGCCGCAGACCGGGCAAATTCCCTTGTGGCGGCGGGTCTCCTCGGGCTCAAACATGACCTGGCACTTGCGGTGCCCGTCAAGGTGATACTTGCCCTCCTCGGGATGGAACTCCAGGGTGCCCTCGAAACGCGTCGACCCCGTGTCGCGGCGCAGAGCCCCGCGCAGGCCGTTGAATGACATCTCCCCGGCCAAGAGGTTGGCCTCGCGACCGAGCTTCTCTCCGGAATGGGCGTCGGAGTTGGAGATCAGAGTGAAACGGTCCAGTTCGCTCCACAGCCAGTTCATTTCCGGATCCGAGGACAGGCCCGTCTCCAGGGCGAAGATCTCCCCGCTCAGGTCGCCGAAGCAGTCCTCCAGGCGGTCAAACCCGGACTTGGACCCGAAAAGCGAGAACCAGGGCGTCCAGATGTGGGCCGGCACGACGAAAGCGGAAGCGTCGGTCTCCAGGACCATCTCCAGCAGGTCACGGGCGTCGAGACCCAGGATGGGCCGCCCGTCCGAAGCCAAGTTGCCGACCTGGGCCAGACGGGTATTGAACCGTCTGGCCGCGTCGAGGCCGGGCATGAAGACCAGGTTGTGGATTTTGCGCACCCGGCCGGCCTTCTTGTAGATGGAACTGAGTTCCGTGCACAGCACGAAACGGATGCCTTCCGCGTCGATGCTCCCCGAATACCAGGGCAGCTCCTGCTCCAGGGCCGCGCGCGCGCGCAACCGGAACAGGCCGTTGTCCTCGGGAACGAGCTGGTTCTCGATAATCTCCAGCCAGCCCGGATGGGTGAAGTCGCCCGTGGCCAACAGATTGATGCCCTTGAGCCCGGCCCAGGCCGCCAGGTTCCGTGGCGTCAGACTCTTGCTTGTGGCCCGAGAGAATCTGGAATGAATGTGCAGATCGGCGATGAAGGTGTTCACGGAACATCCTGGGCTTGTGGTGGACTGGGGATACGGGTGATGTCCTGGATCAAGATTGCCATGGCTCCGCCCTGGGGGGCGTTGTGCAGATCGATGAAGGCGCCGTTCTGGATCGCCAGTCGGCGGGCGATGGC
>JBBIRY010000060.1:0-2498 GCA_037441605.1 Actinomycetota bacterium
GAAGTGGAGATCACGGCCGCTTTCCCGGCCGGACGCATCGGCACGACCTTGGAGAACCTGCGTGAGGCCGCCGCCGGCGAGAATCACGAATGGGGCCACATGTACCCGGATTTCGTCAAGACGGCCAAAGAGGAGGGTTTTCCAGAAATCGCGGCGATCATGACGGCCATCGGCGTGGCCGAGAAGGAGCACGAGCGGCGTTATCTGGCCCTGGCCAGGAACATTGAGGAAGGTCGGGTCTTCAAGCGCGAGAAAAAGATCACCTGGCGCTGCCGCAACTGCGGATACGTCCACAATGGCGCAAAGGCCGCCGAGTGCTGTCCGGCCTGCGCGCATCCCCAGGCCCACTTCGAGGAATTGGCCGAGAACTGGTGATCAGACCATACGCCGGATGCAAGGAGCCCCCGCGGCTCCTTTTTTATTGGCCGGCGCCCAACGCGCTCGGGGCTGGAACACGGGCCGATGCCCCATCACAGCCGCTTGCCGGGCAGGAAGGTGGAGCGCAGGAAGCGAGGGTGGAAGAAGTAGAGGGGATTGGCGACAATGGCATCGGGCAGGATATGGTACCAGCGATAGCCAAGTTCCTGGAAAACGCCCCGGGCCTGGGCCCGGCAGCCGGCCTCCCGGGCCGCCAGCAAGGCCGCGTCGCGCTGGCAGCGGGAGGCGGCCACCAGCCGGAAGATCCCGGGCCGGAAACCGTAGCGGGCCAGAAGGCGGCGCAAACGCTTGAACTCGCGGTAGCGGGACAGTGCGTCGGCCTGGCACAGGACCACCCCCCAGCCCAAGAGCAGGGTCAGTCCGACCCAGATCCAGGCCGCCCGCAACGATTCGGTCTGCTGCAGGACGAGCCAGGCCTCGCAGCCCGCAAGCACGGCCAAGGCCAGAACCTTGACCGTGGTCAGGTGCGGAAAGGGCGCGGCGCGCAAGTAACGAAGGAGTTCGAGAACAGATGGACGCGTCATGACAGGCTCATGGTGACGCCTCCGGCCGCTTTCGTCAAGATGGATCGGACCGGAAGTCCGGCGGCGCCACCACACGCCTAGCGCAGGGCTTCGACAAAGGCCTGGGCCGCACGCCGCAGATTGGCGGACCAGTCTGGAGCCAGCGGATCGAGAGGCACGACTTTGGCGCCAATTTGCCTGGCGATGACCCCGGCGCTCTTCTCCGAGAACTGCGGTTGGACAAAGACGACCCGCGCCCCGTTTTTCTTGCCCACGTCGATGATGCGGGCCATGTCCCGGGCGCTGGGTTCCTTGCCCTCGACCTCGATGGAGGCCTGCCGCAGGCCGTAGGCCCGGGCGAAATAGCCCCAGGACGGATGAAAGACGAGAAAAATCCGTCTCTCCCGCGGCAGAACGTCCAGAACGGAGTGGATCTCGGCATCAAGGCGGTCCAGTTCGGCCATGAATGCGGCCGCGTTGGCGGCGTAGTCCGCGGCGCCGGCAGGATCGACCCGGGACAGGCCGTCGCGGATGTGGCCGACCTGGACCTTGACCAGGGCCGGGTCCAGCCAAATGTGCGGATCCAGGCTGCCATGCCCGTGGCCGTGCCCATGCTCGTCCCCTCCATGGGCATCCCCGGCCATGGGCATCTTCTCGATGCCTTCGGCCGTGTGCACGACGGTGATCCGCGGGCTGGCCCCGACGATGCGCTTGAGCCACGTCTGGTCAAAGGAATCGCCGATGGTGAAATAGATATGGGCCCCGGCCAATTCGGCCATCTGCCGGGGCTTGGGTTCGTAGGCGTGGTAGTTGGCGCCGGGCTCGACCATGACGGACACGGGCGCCGTGCCGCCGCTGACCTTGTCCACGAAATACTTCTGGGGGGCGATGGTCACGAAGACCCTGGGCGCGGCCAAAGCCGGTCCGGCCAGCAGAACCAGGATCACGACCAGCAACACTGCGGATCTCGACATGATTTCCTCCATGATTTTAGAGCGATGACTATGCAAGGGCATTGCATCGAGTCAAGACCGGGCAATGCTGCCGCGCCGTCGCCACTGCCGCGACCAGGCCCTGTCCACGATCGCCAGGGCGGCCATGGTGTCGAGCACCGCCTTTTCCACCACGACCGCCAGCAGTTCCCGATACACCGACGCGGGAATCCGCAACGCATCGGCACCGGCCTGAAACTCAGTCTCCCCGAAATGCAGGCCGGGCACCCCGTAACGGCCGAATCCCGGAAACGACGTTTGGGTCTGTCCCGTGGAGTATGGCGTGCGGACATGATGCCGCTCCCAGAACCAGTCCCAGGTGGCGATTTCGGATCGGCCGTTGACGCTCACGGTCCATCCCGGCCCCTTGAAAAGATGGGCCAGGGTGCGCCGCGCGGCATCCGCGTACAAGTCTTCCAGACTCATGGCCGCCCGGGCGCTCAGGACAGCAGCCATGTCCGCCGGACAACGCATGTCGCGCAGCTCCTGGGGCACGCGCGGCGAGACGTGGCGCTCAAAGCTGTCCTGGATCCACATGTCGTGATACACCGGAACGACGTGGGCG
>JBBIRY010000061.1:0-4060 GCA_037441605.1 Actinomycetota bacterium
GCCGTTGCCACACACCCCAGCTCATTGCAGCCATCCAGTATGGCGTTTTCCATCTCCAGTAAACTTCCACTCAGCTTGAGCGTCACTTGAAGTGTCACTTCATTTCCGTTACGCGCGATGATTTCGATCATGGGACTTCCTTGCGCAGGGTGAAATCAATCAGTTTACTCTAAATTCTGACATTATTCAGAATCAGCACCCTCTCAAACTCAAACCAACCTCTTGTTTATTAATGAAAATAAAAAGAGTTTGGTGCAATCCGCACTATTGGCACGTTTCTTCCAATACTGAATCCGTGTTTAACCGCAATTCACTTGGAGAAAGAGATGAAAAAGACCCTGTTAACCCTGGCTACTGCCGTTGTCCTCGGCTTGTCCAGCATGTACGCCTACGCTGCTGACCCGATCGTGATCAAGTTCAGCCACGTGGTTGCACCGGATACCCCGAAAGGCAAAGCGGCTGAAAAGTTCAAAACACTGGCGGAAGAAAAGACCAAAGGCGCGGTCAAGGTTGAAGTTTACCCCAACAGCACCCTCTACAAAGACAAGGAAGAAATGGAAGCCCTGCAAATGGGTGCTGTCCAAATGCTTGCGCCATCACTGGCGAAATTCGGTCCATTGGGGGTGAAAGAATTTGAAGTATTCGACCTGCCGTACATCTTTAAAAGCTACGAAGACCTGCACAAAGTCACCAAAGGTGAAGTCGGTGCCAGCTTACTGGCGAAACTCGAACCCAAAGGCGTGAAAGGTCTGGCATTCTGGGATAACGGTTTCAAGGTAATGAGTGCCAACAAGCCGCTGAAAACCCCGGATGATTTCAAAGGCTTGAAAATGCGCATCCAGTCTTCCAAAGTGATTGAAGCGCAAATGCGAGCAATCGGCGCAAACCCGCAAGTCATGCCATTCTCTGAAACCTATCAGGCTCTGCAAACCGGCGTTGTGGACGGCACTGAAAACCCGCCTTCCAACCTTTACACCCAGAAAATGCACGAAGTGCAAAAGCACGCCAGCGCGACCAACCACGGCTACCTCGGCTATGCGGTTATCACCAACAAGGCTTTCTGGGACAAACTGCCGGAAGACGTGCGCAAGTCACTGGATGAAGCCATGCAAGAATCCACCGACTACGCCAACGAAATCGCCAAAGCCGACAACGACCAAGCACTGGAAGCGGTAAAAGCCAGCGGTAAAACCGAAGTTTACGTGCCTAGCGAAGACGAAATCAAAGCCCTGCAAGCCGCCCTGATGCCTGTCCATACAGAAATGGCAGAGCGCATTGGCAAGGAAACCATTGACGCGGTTTACAAAGCGACCGGGTTTGAGGCTGGTAAGTAAGAAGAAAACCCTCACCCCAACCCCTCTCCCATAGGTAGAGGGGCTAAGAGATGCTTCATTCTTATTCCCCCTCTACCTCTGGGAGAGGGGTTGGGGTGAGGGTCTTCACCAATACATTTTGGAGGAGAAATGTATGAAGTGGTTCGATCATCTCGAAGAAGTATTGATTAGTGTCTTGCTGGCTGCCGCCACCATCGTGATTTTTGTGGCAGTGGTACACCGTTACACTTCCGGCTTGCCGCTGGGGGCATTCCAAGATTTTTTATTAAGCATTCACCTGAGTTGGGCGCAAGAATTGTGCATTATTCTGTTCGTGTGGATGGCGAAATTTGGCGCGGCTTACGGCGTGCGTCAAGGTATTCACGTCGGTGTGGATGTGGTGGTAAACAATTTATCACCTGACAACCGCCGTATCACCATCATCATCGCCTTGTGTGCGGGCGCATTCTTTACCGCATTAGTCGCGGTGCTGGGTTTTAATCTGGTCTGGCATAACGGCATGGCTTACGCGGTGTTAAGCACGCTGGGGATGGAAACTGCACCGTATTACGAAGGCCCCACTACGCCGGATCTGGAATGGCGCACCTGGGTCGTCTATCTCGCCGTACCCCTCGGCTCGGCGTTGATGTGTTTCCGTTTTCTGCAAGTGCTGGTGAATTACTGGAAAACAGGCGAATTGCCGCATCATGATCACGGGCATGTTGACGGCTTGCACGATACCGATCCATTCCCGGTAGTGGAGCAAAAGCCATGAGTGCCTTAATCATCTTTGGTTTGTTGATGTTGTTGATGCTCACCGGAATGCCCGTGTCGATTGCGTTGGGGCTAACGGTGATGACTTTCCTGTTTACCATGACTTCCGTGCCGGTAGAATCGGTGGCATTGAAGCTGTTCACGGGAATTGAGAAATTCGAGATCATGGCGATTCCGTTTTTTATCCTTGCCGGGAATTTCCTCACGCACGGCGGGGTGGCGAAACGCATGGTCAACTTTGCCACGTCGATGGTCGGGCATTGGTTCGGTGGTTTGGGCTTGGCGGGTGTGGTGGCTTGTGCGTTGTTTGCCGCTGTTTCTGGTTCTAGCCCTGCAACCGTGGTGGCGATTGGTTCGATTTTATTACCAGCGATGTTGCGGGCAGGTTTTCCCAAGGAATTTGGAGCGGGGGTGATTGCGTCTTCAGGTGGTTTGGGCATTTTGATCCCGCCTTCCATCGTCATGGTGATGTATGCGGTAGCAACCAACTCGTCGATTGGGGCATTGTTTATAGCCGGAGTTATTCCGGGGCTGTTACTCACGCTATTTCTCGGTGGCATTACGTGGTATCGGGCGAAAAAAGGTAATTTCCCGCGTCAACCGAAAGCAAGCTGGAGGCAACGCCTGAAAGCTTTCAAGGATTCGGTGTGGGGTTTGCTGTTGATCGTGGTGGTCATGGGCGGGATTTACACCGGCATTTTCACTCCGACAGAAGCGGCGGCGATGAGTGCGGTGTATGCCTTTGTGATTGCGGTATTTGTTTACAAAGACTTGAGCCTGAAAGACATACCGCGCGTGCTGCTGAATTCCGCCAGCATGTCCGCCATGTTGCTGTACATCATCACCAACGCGGTGCTGTTCTCCTTCCTGTTGACCAACGAAGGTATTCCGCAATCATTAGCGGGGTGGATGACCGAACAAGGTTTGGGAATTGTGGTATTCCTGATCATGGTGAATATCCTGCTGCTAATGGCAGGTAACTTTATGGAACCGTCTAGCATTATGCTGATTTTCGCACCGATTCTGTTCCCGATGGCAATGGCGTTGGGCATCCATCCGGTGCATTTCGGCATTATTATGGTGGTGAATATGGAAATCGGGATGATCACCCCGCCGGTGGGTTTGAATTTGTACGTCGCCTCAGGGATTACCAAAATGGGCTTGTCAGCACTCACCGTGGCAGTACTGCCTTGGTTGTACACCATGCTGGCGTTCTTGATGCTGATCACGTATGTGCCGGAAATCAGCCTGTGGCTGCCACGGGTAATGGGGATGCTGTAAGGAGCTATGAGCATGAGTGAAATAAAACCATTTCAAACCATTTTGTACGCCACCAATCTGGGTACGCACATGCGCCCAGTATTCCGCCAAGCGATTAATCTGGCACGGATTCACAAGGCAAAGATCATTATGTTGCACGCAGTTGCGCCGATTGGCTCGACCGGCTCAGCGATTTTGTCGATGTACATGCCGGGCAAGGAAATCCACGACATCGAACAGGAAAGTATGCAGCAGGTGATCGAAACCATGCGCGAACGCCTGAAAAACTACTGTGCGGAGGAAGATGACATCTGCAAGGACAAGGACGAGCTGATCGACAAAATTGCGGTCAGTGCGGGCAATCCGGCGGATGTGATAACCACTATGCGGAAACGCACGGGGTGGATTTGATCGTGATTGGTAGCCACACACGGCAAGCCAACGGGCATACCATGCTGGGGTCAACAGCACGGACGGTGACGCAGCATAGCAAAGTGCCGGTGTTGATTATTCCGAATGGTGGTTAGAAGTTTAATCCGTTGAGGGGTAAGTTACAGCTCACTTGAAACTTATACATAATTATACTAATATGCACAATATGGATAAGTTACTATCAATCGGTGAAGCGGCAGAATGGCTGGGTGTCAACCCGATGACGCTGCGCCGCTGGGAAGCATCCGGCAAATTGATTCCAGAAAGAACGGTGGGCAACC
>JBBIRY010000062.1:0-2882 GCA_037441605.1 Actinomycetota bacterium
TTGACTGATGTCAAGCTAAAAATACAGCAAAATTTAAATTTTTTCAAAATCTTCAAGGAATACTAAATTTATAACAATCAGTTATTATTGATTATAATTTTTTCCGTTCAGGCACTAAGTAGATGATTTTATTATAAGCGAATCGGAAAAATCCAAAAAAGGTAGTGCCACAAACCTGCCCGAAAATGCTTGCAAAGCAATAAATCCTAATATAATATCGGGGTGCCATTTCAAACAAAGGAGCCCCCATGTTTGCAAGAATGAAAAAATCGGGCAAGTACCAATACCTCCAGCTCGTCGAGAATCGAAAGGAAGCCGGAAAAGTGCGACAGCAAGTCATCGCCACGGTCGGCCGGCTGGATCAGCTCCAGGAAAAAGGACGGGTTGAAACCCTGATCCGCTCGCTTTCCCGGTTCTCCGAACAAGTGCTGCTGATTCTCTCGGGTAAAAGCGAGGTCGCCGCCGATGCCAGAGCCATCGGCCCTGTTCTGGTTTTTGAACGGTTGTGGCAGGAATCCAAAATTCAATCCATTCTCAAGCGCCTTTTGGCAGGTCGTAAATTCGGCTTCGATGTGGAACGGGCAATATTTCTCACCGTCCTGCATCGGCTGATGATCTCGGGCTCGGACAGGTTTTGCGACCAATGGAAGCGCGATTACCTGGTCAACGGAGCTGACGATCTGCAATTGCATCATTTTTATCGGGCCATGTCTTTTCTGGGCGAGGAACTGGAAGATCAGTCCGATGCCTTGCCGTTTGCTCCGCACCGGAACAAGGACCTGATCGAAGAAAAGCTCTTTGCAGCCAATTGGAATCTATTCTTTGAACTGGGACTGGTCTTTTTCGACACCACGTCCATTTATTTTGAAGGTACGGGCGGCCAGGCCATTGGACAAAGAGGGCACAGCAAGGATCATCGTCCGGACCTGAAGCAGATGGTGGTCGGGGTTCTGATTATGGATGTCCTTGGCCGGGCGGGGCGTTTTAGTGAAGTTTATCCGGAGAGCAGCGACAGGACCAAGCCGGCGCCGTTGAAGGTCAAGGAAGTCAAGCACAATGGCAAACGCTACATTGTATGCCTCAATGAACGCCAGGCCCGAAAAGATGCTGCCGATCGGCAGGCGATCATCGAATCGCTGGAAGACCAGTTGAAGAAAGGGGCCACGTCCCTGGTAGGCAACAAGGGATACCGGAAATATCTCAAGGTGGATAAAGGCAGTGCCCGTATCGACAAGGAGAAAGTGGAGGCCGAAGCGCGTTTCGATGGAAAATGGGTCTTGACCACGGATACAACGCTTTCGGCGCCTGCCATCGCTTTGAAGTACAAGGAGCTGTGGCAGGTGGAGCGGGTATTTCGGGACATGAAATCCATGCTGGAGACGCGGCCTGTCTATCATCAAAAAGACGCCAATATCGCGGGTCACGTGTTTTGCAGTTTCCTGGCACTGGTCTTGCGTAAGGAACTGGAACAAAGACTCACGAAGGCCGGGCACCAGTTCGAATGGTCTGATATCAAGCAAGACCTGAAAGCGCTCAAGCTCATAGAAATGCAGGAAGGTGGCAATCGATTTATGGTTCGCACTCAATGCAAAGGTCATTGCGGAAAAATCTTGCAGTCGTTAAAGGTTGCCCTGCCGCCGACGATAAAAGCGCTCGATTAATACCGCCAACAAAGGCGAACGGTAGTGCCAAGACAAATTTGTATGATTTTATAGTATTGAAATTATTGAATTTTTAAAAAACAACTGTCTAATTCCATTTCTAATTCAATAGTGAATTTATAATCCATGGCCATGCCACGATTGAATGGACTTGTTTTTTGTTACATTCCATCTCTCGCAGAGAACCCTCCAGATGGGACTCAAGGGCGTCAAGACTGTCGAATACGATATTGCCAAAGCTCTTCTCACGTAGTTCGTCCCATAAATGTTCAACCGGGTTAAGTTCCGGCGCATAGGGCGGCAGGGGAACCAGCCTCATATTTTTTGGCACCATAAGCGTCCCGGCCCTATGCCAACCCGCACCATCGAGCACCATCACGATTCTGTCGCCTGGGTGCCGAGAAGATACCTCGTCAAGAAACACCTGCATGCAATTGCTGTTCACATGTGGCAATATCAATGTGTCGAGCACTCCATCGGCCACGGAAACCGCAGCATAAGCATAAGTGTATTCCTGTGTCACCATCGCGTGACAAATTGGCCGATTGGGCCTGGGGCACCAGCAATAACGGGTGTCAGAAATTCGCCCAAAGCGGGCTTCGTCCTGAAACATCACCCGAATCGGCCCGGCTTCCGGCCACTGACTGTTGGTCAGAGCGAGCAATTCCGGGAATTTTTTTTCCACTCCTCCTGGGCCGCAGGATCTGATTTCGGGTGCCTTTTATCCGGTGCGAGCTTCCTCCATCCGTGACGATGGAGAAGGTTATAGACAGAGGCCAAAGCTGTCTTGCGACCCAGGCGTTCATCCAGCGCATTTTTGATTTCACCAGCTACCAGAATGCTTCCCCTGGTCGCTTTTTCGAAAAAAGGCGCAAGAAATGCCACTTCTTCTTCTCTGCTCATGTTTTCTCGGCGTCTGCCGCCCCGCCGGCGCTTTTTCTCGGTGAACTTGCCGCCAGACAAAATGAATTGCCTCCGCAGTTGACAGGCCCAGCCTTTGGATACCCCGATGCTTGCGGCCACCTGATCCAGCGAAAGGCCAAACTCCAAGGGCAAAAACACCGCCTGCGCCTGTCGAAGCTCATTAATCGTACGCGCTTTTAATAAGCAATCCCTCGCGTTTTCCAACACTTCTTTGCCGCTTGCCGGTCTCGACATATACCCACCTCCTTGATGGTGAGCATATTATAACATATTTGATTTAGAAATGGAATAAGAAAT
>JBBIRY010000063.1:0-1830 GCA_037441605.1 Actinomycetota bacterium
TTCTTTCGAGGCAGCAATTCTCGGTGAATAACATATAGGACAGAATTTCACCTCGGAATTGACCATTGATTAAGCAAGATTGCAAAATATCAGCTTTTGACACCCCGGGAGGTATCATTATACCTTAAAATGACATATTTTGGGCACACTAATCCCTTCTGCCCATATCTGGAATACAAACAGGGGTATAATTCTCTACCTGGTTTTATGATTATGGGGACCGGCAGAAAAGCCTGTATTTTTTTGGGGTTAAGGCAAAGTCAAGTAAATGCTCCCAGGTGTCAAAGATCGTAGTTCTAATATAGGAGCGAAGTTTCTCCCACATAGAGCGTTTACTGCCAAATTCCTTACGACAGGTCTGATATAGACGATCGGTAAGTTCAAAGATCTGGTGAAAGAAGAAGGCGATAAGGGTCAATAGGAAAAAGTTGAAACAGAGATTCTTCTTTCCGTGACCATAGTTATGTTCTATATGGTATCCCTGATTTTTGAGGGTATTAAAACACTCATTCTCTATCTTCCAACGGCATCGACCAGCCCGAACAAGTAAGGCAACATTCTTTTGGGTTATCTCTATGTCAGTAACCCAGCTATTCTTATAGTCAACCTTTTCATTACCACTTGTATCTCTGGAAATAATCTTATATCGAAAGTAATTGACATTTATAGAGTCCTTATTTCCATTGAGGGGGACATTATTAATCCATTCATAGACATGTATTCGTCCCTTTTTATCGGTGATCTCTATTCTATTTAATCTGTTGGATGTCTCAATAAATCTTGTCATCAAGACATGATCTGTTGGTTTAGCCACAAGGATATAGTGCATCCGGGCTTGCAACAGCTTAAGAATAAAGGGCTGGTTAGAGAAGAGATCGTCTCCTACAATGATAAGACCTAACTGGGGATGATCCTTTCTTATCTTTGGAATCAACCGTTTGGCAGCATTTCTTTCACAATCCTGTTTGGTATTCCCATCGGTATTGTGAATCTCCTCTGGCATCAAAGGGATTACCTGAGGCATATCTGGATGCATTATGGCTGCCTGCAGCACCTTATGGGAATAGGTAGTTGTTCCATTCTTATGTTCTGTAGTTAAACAGCCCTGGCAGTGGATGTTTTCAGAGCTAAAGTATTGTGTTCCATCAATGGAGCAGATGTATAATCCAGAAAAGAGCTGAAACTGTTCTAAATGCTTTCCTCGTTGCAGGCGAAAGAAGGCCTCTTTAAAGAACGGACCAAATTGACAACTATCAACTTCGTCGATAATATCCCTCATCTGGGTATCTTTTGGAATATCCTCAACACCGAAGAGTGTTTGTAAGTTGTCTCGGTTCTCTTCTTCTTTGAGTTGTCTTTGAAATTCTAATAATGATGGATCCTGAAAGAACATACAGGCAAACCCGGACATCACCACATCGTGGATGCTGTAAGCTGTCTTTTCCTGTTGCCTTGTATCTGGCAGTTGATGAAATAGAGAAGAGAGGCTGTGGCGCAAACTGCCAAAACCGAGATGTTTCTTTGGATTCATCTACTTCCTCAAGAAGGTATTCTTGAGCAAGTATACACTATTTAGGATAAAATGTCTAGAATTTTTTTATGCCCTGAAGAAGCTTGATAGACAAGGGATTCCAGCGTTATGCTCTGAAATAGCCTGATAAATAAGGGAACTCCAGACCATTAAAAAATACATTTTTTTTACAGGTTGAGAGTATAGAAAGATAAAGAATACTGTCAAATTGTGCGAAAAAATTACTTTAGTTCCTCCCAAAGAGCAAGGTATATAACGAAAAGGAGATTCACCGAGAATTGCTGGCATAGAGGCAGGAT